>NZ_JBEYUZ010000007.1:0-266567 GCF_040643755.1 Streptomyces sp. NPDC047079 | reverse complement strand
CCGACGGACGGGGTATCAACATATCTGGCGTTGACTTTTGGCACGCTGTTGAGTTCTCAAGGAACGGACGCTTCCTTCGTACTCACCCGAGAGACTCTCTCAGGCTTTCCTCCGGGCGCTTCCCTTCGGTGATTCCGACTCTATCAGATCTTCCCGATCCGATTTCCTCGGCGCTTTCCAGGTTCCCGCGCTTTCGCGTTTCCCTTTCCGGCTTTCCCGACTCTACCAGGTCCTTCTGGATCCGATTCCCGGTCGGCGGGATTTGCCTTGGGCCTCGGGCTTTCCGGCCCCCGGCCTTTCGGCATTCACTACGTTAGCCGATTCCCGTCGCGACTCATAATCGAGTTCCGCGAGTTTGAATTCGGATGTGCAGGCACACCAAATTCGCCCTCTGCGAGGGATGACGTGAGTAGTGGGTTGGCCGCTTCCGGCTGCTGGCTGAACGCCGTACCCGGTTCAAGCGGCTCGGGCTACATTACGCATCTCGCGGGGGCGCGTCAACTTCGGCGCCGGCGGGGCGTGTGGGCCCGATAGGGGCTCACCGTCGGGTCGTGGGCGATCCAGAAGCGCCATGGATGGATCGCACCGTCTCCGGCCACACCGGTGCGAGGGCCGCTGCGTACCTGGTCGGAGGGCACCGACGTGCCCGTCAGCATCCGCAGCGGGGTCTCTCCCACCGCGCACGCGTCCGTGCCGTCGAGTGCGCGGTCCACACCGAGGGCGGTCGCCAGGCGCGCAGGGCCTTTGGCCAGTTCCTTGTCATTGCGGGCCGAGAGTCGTCGCTGACGGGCTAGCTCGGCGCCCTCGGTGATCTCCCCGGCACGGAGCAGGACGGCGCTCGCCCTGCCCTCCGGGCCGCACACCAGGTTCATGCAGTGCCACATGCCGTAGGTGAAGTAGACGTACACATGGCCGGGCGGACCGAACATCACATCGTTGCGGGCCGTGCGGCCACGGTACGCGTGGGAGCCGGGGTCGTTCGGGCCGTCGTAGGCCTCGACCTCCGTGAGGCGCAGTTCGATCGGACCGTCCGGGGTGGTGCGGACGAGGACGCGCCCCAGCAGGTCGGGGGCGACCTCCAGTACAGGCCGGTCGAAGAAGTTCCTGGGGAGGGGCGTACGGTCGGAGGTCGCGATCATGGCGTACGAGCGTAGTCCAGATGGGTGCCTGGCAAAGGGTGGTCAAGGGTCCTCGCCCTTGGAAGGGTGGGGGCGCGGAACCGGCCCGGGGCCGGATCGCGTTTGTAGGGATCAAGGATCCGCGTACGCGTGCAAGAGGCGGGGCGGTGGAACAGGCGTCGCCTGGGAGGGAAGTTTCATGGGGTTCAAGCGGCTGCTCGCGAGCCTGGGTGCCGGCGGGGCGTCGGTCGAGACGGTGCTGACCGAGGGCAATGCGGTGCCTGGTGGTGTGGTCCAGGGTGAGGTGCGGATCCAGGGCGGATCCGTGAACCAGTCGATCGAGGGTCTGAACGTCGGGCTCCAGGCCAAGGTCGAGGTCGAGGGGCACGACGACACGGAGTACAAGCAGGACATCGAGTTCACCAAGGTGCGGCTGGGTGGTGCCTTCGAGCTCCAGGCGGGCGCCGTGCACGCCGTGCCGTTCGGGCTGGAGATCCCCTGGGAGACGCCGATCACCATGATCGACGGACAGGCGCTGCGCGGGATGCACATCGGGGTGACCACGGAGCTGGAGATCGCGCGTGCGGTGGACTCCGGGGACCTGGACCCGATCAACGTGCATCCGCTGCCGGCGCAGAAGGCGATCCTGGACGCGTTCATCCAGCTGGGCTTCCGCTTCAAGAACGCGGACATGGAGCGCGGCCGCATCCGGGGTACGCGGCAGAAGCTGCCGTTCTACCAGGAGATCGAGTTCTTCCCGCCCTCGCAGTACCGGGGTCTGAACCAGGTCGAGCTGAGCTTCGTCGCTGACGACCGGGAGATGGACGTCATCCTGGAGATGGACAAGAAGCCGGGTCTGTTCAGTGAGGGCAGCGACTCCTACCGCGCCTTCCAGGTGGGTCTGCATGACTATCAGGGCACGGATTGGGCCGCCTACCTGCACCAGTGGCTGTCGGAGGTCGGCAGCAGGCGCAGCTGGTTCTAGGCTCTGGATCAAGCGGAACCGTTGATCAACTGATTCGGAGGTGCCGAGGTGACCGAGCTGAACAGGCGTCCCCTGCCGCATGACTTCCATCCGCCCGTGCCGTCGTTCACGGTGACGAGCGAGGACATCGAGCCGGGGGCCACCCTCAAGCACGCTCAGGTCCATGCGGCCGGGAACACTTCGCCGCAGCTGCGATGGGAGGGCTTCCCGCCGGAGACCAAGAGCTTCGCCGTGACCTGCTACGACCCGGACGCCCCGACGGGGAGCGGGTTCTGGCACTGGGTCCTGTTCGACATCCCGGCGTCGGTCACCGAGCTGCCGGCGGGCGCGGGCAGCGGCAAGTTCGAGGGGCTGCCCACGGGTGCGGTGCACGCGCGCAACGACTACGGGACGAAGGACTTCGGCGGTGCCGCGCCGCCGCCCGGAGACGGGCCGCACCGCTATGTCTTCACGGTGTACGCCGTCGACCAGGAGAAGCTGGGTCCGGACTCGGACGCCTCTCCGGCGGTGGTCGGCTTCAATCTGCGGTTCCACACGCTGGCACGTGCCCAGCTCATCGGTGAGTACGAGAACCCGGCCGAGAGCTGACACACCCACCGAAGACTGACGTTCATTGAACGTTTGCCCGCCTCTGGTCTTGGAAGTGATCGGAGGCGGGCATTTTTTATTTCGTTGTCCATCTCGGCGTGCACGTCCAGAGTTGATCCAAGCCCGCCAGGGGGTGGGCGGGTGCACACAGGAGGTGGGCTGGATGCGTGACACGCTGGTGCTGAACGCGAGCTTCGAGCCGCTCTCGACGGTGACGCTGAACCGAGCCGTCGTTCTGGTGTTGCAGGACAAGGCCGTGGTCGAGCAGGCCCACCCGGAACTCCGTATGCGGGGCGCCGATGTGGACATACCCGCGCCCCAGATCATCAGGCTCTGCAGATACGTACGCGTGCCTTTCCGAAGACAAGCTCCGTGGTCGAGGCGGGGTGTTCTGGTGCGGGACCGGCACAGGTGCGCGTACTGCGGGCGGCGGGCGACGACCGTGGACCATGTGGTGCCGCGGTCGCAGGGTGGTGGCGACACCTGGCTGAACACGGTGGCCTCCTGTGCCGAGGACAACCACCGCAAGGCGAACCGCACGCCTGAGGAGGCGGGGATGCCGTTGCTGCGGCAGCCGTTCGAGCCGACGCCGGCGGACGCGATGCTGCTGGCGCTCGGGCAGGGCGAGTTCGAGGCGCTGCCGGAGTGGCTGGGGCAGTCTGCGGCCTAGGCCCCGGCACTAGGGAGCGGTGCGGCCCTGGAGTCATGGATGTGCGCCGCGTCATGGGATGTGGACCGGGGCCCGCCTCCGTCGGGAGGCGGGCCCCGGTGTCGTACGACGTCGGTCGGGTCAGTCGATGGACGGCTTCTCGCGGCGCTCGGCCGCTGTGCCCGAACCGGCGCTGCCGGACGCTCCGGAGGAGCCGCCGCTGCCGGAACCGCCGCCCAGGGGGCCGAAGTTGCCCATGGCGCCGGAGAGGCCCTTCAGGGCGTCGCCGATCTCGCTGGGGACGATCCAGAGCTTGTTGGCGTCGCCCTCGGCGATCTTCGGGAGCATCTGGAGGTACTGGTAGGAGAGCAGCTTCTGGTCGGGGTCACCGGCGTGGATCGCTTCGAAGACCGTGCGGACGGCCTGGGCCTCGCCCTCGGCCCGCAGGGCGGCGGCCTTGGCCTCACCCTCGGCGCGCAGGATCTGGGACTGCTTCTCGCCCTCGGCGGTGAGGATGGCGGCCTGCCGCGTACCTTCCGCGGTGAGGATCGCGGCGCGCTTGTCACGGTCGGCGCGCATCTGCTTCTCCATCGAGTCCTGGATGGAGGTCGGGGGCTCGATGGCCTTCAGCTCGACGCGGTTGACGCGGATGCCCCACTTGCCGGTGGCCTCGTCGAGCACGCCGCGCAGGGCCGCGTTGATCTCCTCGCGGGAGGTCAGGGTGCGCTCCAGGTCCATGCCGCCGATGATGTTGCGGAGCGTGGTGACGGTGAGCTGCTCGATGGCCTGGATGTAGCTGGCGACCTCGTAGGTCGCGGCCCGGGCGTCGGTCACCTGGTAATAGATGACGGTGTCGATGTTGACGACCAGGTTGTCCTGGGTGATCACCGGTTGCGGCGGGAACGGCACCACCTGCTCGCGCAGGTCGATGCGGTTGCGGATGGAGTCTATGAACGGGACCACGATGTTCAGGCCCGCGTTCAGCGTGCGTGTGTAGCGGCCGAAGCGCTCGACGATGGCCGCGCTCGCCTGTGGGATGACCTGGATCGTCTTGATCAGGGCGATGAAGACCAACACCACCAGAATGATCAGGACGATGATGATCGGTTCCATCGTGGTTCCCCGTACCCTTCTCCGCCTCGGCGCCTGTGGAAGATCTTATGGTTGTCGAAGATCTTGCTGGACGAGTCTGGCAGACCGTCGCCTGCCTCGTGGGCTGTTCGGTCGACTTACGTCCTACGAGGTCACATCACGATCGCGGTGGCTCCGTCGATGTCCACGACGTCCACTTCCTGGCCGACGTCATAGGTGAGTTCGGTGTTGAGGGAGCGCGCCGACCAGACCTCCCCGGCGAGCTTGATCCGGCCGCCGTTGCCGTCGACGCGTTCGAGGACGACGGCCTGTCTGCCCTTCAGCGCGTCGATGCCGGTGGCGAGTCCGGGCCGTTGCGCGCCGTGCCGGGCGGCGATGGGCCGGACCACGGCGATCAGTGCGACGGACACGGCGGCGAAGACCACGACTTGGAGCACGGCGTCGCCGCCCAGGGCATCGACCACGGCGGCCGCGGCGGCGCCCACCGCGAGCATCCCGAGCTCCGGCATCGCGGTGATCACGAGCCCGATGCCGAGCCCCGCCGCGCCGACCAGCCACCACACCCACGCGTCGATGTCCACGTCGTCATGGTAGGGCCGGGGTCCGGTCGCGGACAGGGCGCCGTCCGGGGCGCAGGGCTTTCCGCCAGGGGCTTCGGGGTCAGGACAGGGGCAGCCCGTGAGCGGTCCAGCGCTCGCCGACCTGTTCCACCACGAGCGGGAGGCCGAAGCAGAGGGAGAGGTTGCGCGAGGTCAGTTCCAGCTCCAGCGGCCCCGCGGCGAGCACCTTGCCCTGCCGGATCATCAGGACGTGGGTGAAGCCGGGGGCGATCTCCTCGACATGGTGGGTGACCATGATCATGGAGGGGGCGATCGGGTCCCTGGCGAGGCGGCCGAGACGGCGTACGAGGTCCTCGCGGCCGCCGAGGTCGAGGCCGGCCGCGGGCTCGTCGAGGAGCAGCAGCTCGGGGTCGGACATCAGGGCGCGGGCGATGAGGGTGCGCTTGCGCTCGCCCTCGGAGAGGGTGCCGAACTTCCGGTCCAGGTACTCGCTCATGCCGAGGCGGTCGAGGAAGGCGCGGGCCCGCTGTTCGTCGATGTCCTCGTACTCCTCCTGCCAGCCGGCCGTCATGCCGTACGCGGCGGTCAGCACGGTCTGCAGGACGGTCTGGCGCTTGGGGAGTTTCTCGGTCATGGCGATGCCGGCCATGCCGATGCGCGGGCGCAGTTCGAAGACGTCGGTGCCGGGCCTGCCGAGGGTCTCGCCGAGGATGGTGGCGGTGCCCTTGGTCGGGTAGAGGTAGCTGGAGGCGACGTTCAGGAGGGTGGTCTTCCCGGCACCGTTGGGGCCGAGGATGACCCAGCGCTCGCCCTCCTTGACCGACCAGGAGACCTGGTCCACGAGAGCCCGGCCCTCACGGACCACGGATACGTCCTCCAGCTCCAGAACATCGCTCATGAGCGCGTTGTCTCCCCTTGCAGTGTGGCCGGTGTCGGCTCTCGCGTACGCCTGTGGGCGTGGTCCGCCACGCCGGTGGGCGGGGCCCCCATGAAATCTACGCCACCGGTCGCCCGGTCGATTCCATAGGTCCGGTCCGTAGGGTGGGAGGCATGCTCTCGGAACCACGCTCAGGTCGACTGGCCGCATGGGGAAATGCCCTTTTGGCCGGGTTTGTTTCGCCGGACGACGCCGCGTCCGCCATCGTCGGCGAGGATGCGGTGCACCGGGTGGAGGGACTGCCGGATGAGCCGGCCCCCGTCGGTCTCACGCTCGCGCTGGGGCGGCTGCGGACGCTCGGGGTGACCGGGCTGCGGGTGGCCCTGCCCGTGCCGGGGCATCCGCTGGGGCTGAGCGGTCCGCCGGAGTTCAATGCGCGGGCGCTGGGAGCCGAGGAGGCGGTGGTCTGTCACGGAGCCGCGTTCGGGCTCGTGCCGGAGGTCTACGAGGCGGGGCCGGACGGCGATGTGCACGTCGAAGTCGTCTGGCAGTGTCTGCCGGTGCGGGAGGCGCCGCCTGCCGATGTGCCTTCGCTCGGGGAGGCCGAGCGGGAGCTGGCGGAGGCGCTGCGCGAGGCGACGGAGGTGTTGTCGCGGCTGGACGTGGCGGGGTCGGGGCCGGTGGCGGAGGCGGCGATCGACGCGTACCGGGCGCGCGCCGAGCGGGGGCGGGAGGTCCTGGCGCCGGGGTATCCGCCGCGGGCGGTTCGGGTGCTGGAACTGGCCCAGCGGGTGGGGCTGCTCATCTCGGTCGCGTACGAGAACGGGCACGGGGGCGCGGTGAGCGCCGCGGAGATGGCTGCGCGGGCGCAGGCGCTGCGACCGGTGGAGCGGACGGCCCGGCGGGCGCAGGTGGCGGCGTACAACTCGATGGTGGAGCAGCGGGAGACGCGGTGATCCGGTGGGCTGATGTGGCCGTTGCCGCGCCGACCGGCCTCCCGGGAACTCCCGGGAGGCCGGTGGCAGGAGCAGACCTTGCCGGCCTCAGTGGTTGAGGCCGAGGTTGCCGAAGGCCGGGTTCAGGAGGCCGACCACGTTCACGGTGTTGCCGACCGCGTTGACGGGGACGTGGACCGGAGCCTGGATGACGTTGCCCGACACGACGCCCGGGGAACCCGCGGCCCGTCCGTCGGCGTGCGCCTCGTGGGCGGAGGCGAGGCCGGCACCGGCGGCGATCAGTCCACCGGCCATCACGGTGACGGCTGCGGCCTTCTTCAGGTTCTTCACTTCTGAGCCCTCTCCTTGCGATCACTGCGGCAGGCGCCGCTGCACGCCTTGGAGAACGGCCGGGATCGATGGAGGATGCGCCACCTGGAGGACATACACCCGACGGTATGAAGATCCGCTCAACCGTTAACACCATGCCGTACCGCCCAGAGCGCGGCCTGGGTACGGTCCGCCAGGTCCAGCTTCATCAGGATGTTGGAGACATGGGTCTTGACCGTCTTCTCCGACAGCACCAGCGCGCGGGCGATCTCCCGGTTGGACCGGCCGTCGGCGATCAGGGTCAGCACCTCGCGCTCCCGCTCGGTGAGCGAACCGCCTCTGCCCTGGCCGGAGTTGGTCTCATCCTGGGACAGCAGCGCGCCGGCGACCTCCGCCTGGAGGAGGATGTGCCCCGCGTGCACCGACCGGATGGCTCCGGCAAGGGCGTCGGGGTCCACGTCCTTGTACACATAACCGGCGGCGCCGGCGCGCAGGGCCGGGACCACTGTGCGCTGCTCGGTGAAGCTGGTCACGATGAGGACGCGCGCGGGATGGTCGAGCTCGCGGAGCCTGCGGAGCGCGTCGATGCCGTCCATCCCCGGCATCTTGACGTCCATGAGGACGACGTCGGGTGCCAGCTCCTGGGCCCGGGCGACCCCTTCGGCGCCGTCCGAGGCCTCTCCGACGACCTCGATGTCGTCCTGCACCTCGAGGAAGGTACGCAGTCCGCGACGGACGACCTGGTGGTCGTCGACGAGCAGCACCTTGATTGCGTCAGCCACCAGGGACCTCCATCTGGATCGTGGTGCCCTTCCCAGGCGCCGATTCCACGGTCAGCACCCCGCCGACCCCGCCGGCCCGGTCGCGCATGGAGACCAGGCCGAGGTGGCGCCCCGCCCGGCGCACCGCCTGGGGCTCGAACCCGCTGCCGTCGTCCATGACGCGCAGGACGGCGCCCGGTCCGCGCCTTTCCAGGATGACCCCTACCCGCCCGGCGCCGGAGTGCCGCAGGGCGTTGTGCAGCGCCTCCTGGGCGACACGCAGCAGCGCCTCCTCCTGGGCGGCCGGCAGGGCGCGGACGCCCAGGCTGGTGAAGGTCACGCGCGCGCTGTGGGCCCGGTCGAGGACCTGGACCTGGGTGCGCAGGGTGTTGACCAGGCCGTCCTCGTCGAGCGCCGCGGGGCGCAGTTCGACCACGGCGGCGCGCAGTTCGTCGGCGGCCTCGGCGGCCAGCGCCGCCACCTGTTGCAGCTCTCCCTTGGCGCGGCCCGGGTCACGGTCGACCAGGGCTGCCGCCGCCTGGGCGGTGAGCCGCAGGGAGAAGAGTTTCTGGCTGACCGCGTCATGCAGCTCGTGGGCCAGCCGCGAGCGCTCCTCAGCGATGGTCAGTTCCCGGCTGCGCTCGTACAGACGGGCGTTGGTCAGGGCGATCGCGGCGTGCTGGGCGAGGATCGAGAGCAGTTCCTCGTCGTCCTCGGTGAAGCCGCAGCCACCCCCCTCTTTCGAGCACTTCTTGTTGGCCAGGAAGAGCGCGCCGATGATCTCGTCGCCGTCGCGGATGGGCAGGCCCAGGAAGTCGGACATCTGCGGGTGGGCGCTGGGCCAGCCTTCGAAGCGCGGGTCCTTTCGGACGTCGGCGAGCCGCTCCGGCTTCGCCTCGTGCAGCATCGCGGCCAGGATGCCGTGCTGGCGCGGGAGCGGGCCGATGGCCTTCCACTGCTCGTCGGTGACTCCGTCCACGACGAACTGGGCGAAGCCGCCGTGGTCGTCCGGGACGCCGAGGGCCGCGTACTCCGCGTCGAGCAGCTCGCGGGCCGAGGCGACGATCGTCTTGAGGACGTCGCGCACCTCCAGGTGTCTGCTCATGGCCAGCAGCGCGGAGCTCACCGCATACAGGCCCGACCGGGGTCCATGGCTCATGAACTCACCGTACCGGCGGGGTCTGTCAGGGCGGATCCGACCGGTGGCCGCCCCCTTCTACACCGGTGGGCCTAGGCCGAAGGGCCCGGCTTCCTTGCGGCCCGCGTCCGAGGTGGCCGGTGTCGTGCCGTTCCTACGGTGAGGTCACCGCCGATCACCGGCGGCCGAGGGACGAGGAGACGGTGGACATGCCGGTTGCGATCATCACGGGTGCTTCCAAGGGGCTGGGACGGGCGCTGGCCGCAGCCCTGGCGGAGCGCGGCTGGGACCTGGTGGTGGACGCCAGGACCGCGTCGGCCCTCGAGGAGACTGCGGGGACCCTGTCGGCGCACGGGACGCGGGTGGAGGCGCTCCCGGGTGATGTCACGGACGCGGGGCACCGGGCCCGGCTCGTGGCGGCGGCGCGCGAGATGGGCGGGCTCGATCTGCTGGTCAACAACGCGAGCGCGCTGGGCGCGGAGCCGCTGGTGCCGCTCGCGGCGCTGGGGCTGCAGGGGCTGCGGCGGGCGCTGGAGGTGAACGTGGTCGCCGCCCTGGGTCTCGTCCAGGAGGCGCTGCCGCTGTTGCGGGCGTCGGCCGCGGGCGCGGTGATCGCCGTCAGTTCCGACGCGGCGGCCGAGGCGTACGTGACGTGGGGCGGGTACGGCGCGTCCAAGGCGGCGCTCGACCAGCTGGCGGCGGTGCTCGGCGTGGAGGAGCCGGGGCTGCGGGTGTGGGCGGTCGACCCCGGCGACATGGCGACGGACCTCTACACGGCGGCCGTACCCGACGACGACGGTCCGCGGCCGGCGCCGGAGCACGTGGTGCCCGCGTTTCTCAGGCTGCTGGACGAGCGGCCGGTGAGCGGCCGCTACGGTGCGCCGTCGCTGCTGGAGGAGCGGTGAGCACGGCGATGGGGGTTCCGCCCGAGCGGGTTCTCCGGTGGGAGAAGGTCCCCGAGGAGCTGTCGGCACGGGTCCCGGTCGAGCAGCGCGGGCCCGGGCTGGGCCGGGACTCGGTGCGGCTGCTGGTCTCGCGCGGAACCGAGGTGTCGCACCACGCCTTCGTGGAGCTGCCGCGACTGCTGCGGGCCGGGGACGTGCTGGTCGTCAACACATCGCCGACGCTGGCGGCCGCGGTGGACGCCACGGTCGGGCACGCGCGCGTGGTGGTGCACTTCTCGACGTGCGGGGACGACGGGCGGTGGGCGGTCGAGCTGCGGGATCCGGACGGGCGGGGTACCACGCGCGCGCGTGCGGGTGTACACGCGCGTGCGGGTGTACATACGGGTGTCCGTGCGGGCGTGCTCGCGGGTACGGAGGTGCGCCTCCCGCACGACGTACGGCTGGTTCTGGAGGAGCCCCTGTCGCCGAGGGGCGACCGGTTGTGGTGGGCCCGGCCGTCGGATCCGGACGTGGCGGGACTGCTGGCCCGGCACGGGCGCCCCATTCGTTACTCCTACACGGAGCGCGACCAGCCGCTGTCGGTGTACCAGACGGTGTTCGCGCTGCCGTCCGCCGACGGCGCGGGCAGCGCCGAGATGCCGAGCGCGGCGCGCCCCTTCACCCCGCGCTTGGTGGCGGAGCTGGTGAGCCGGGGCGTGCAGTTCGCACCGATCACGCTGCACACCGGGGTGGCGTCGGCGGAGGCGCACGAGCCGCCGTACCCGGAGCGTTTCGCGGTGCCGCAGGCGTCGGCGCGGCTGATCAACGCGGTACGAGCCGGATACGGGGAGCGCGGGGCGGCTGCCGGGAGGGGCGGTGACGGCGGACGGCGGGGCGGCCGGGTGATCGCGGTCGGGACGACGGCCGTGCGGGCCCTGGAGTCGGCGGCGGGCGACGACGGTGTCGTACGGCCGCGGCGGGGCTGGACCGATCTGGTGGTGACGCCCGAGCGCGGGGTGCGGGTGGTCGACGGGCTGCTGACCGGGCTGCACGAGCCGGAGGCGTCGCATCTGCTGATGCTGGAGGCCGTCGCGGGACGGGCGGCGATCCACCGCAGCTACGAGGAGGCGCTGGCCGGGCTCTACCTGTGGCACGAGTTCGGTGACACGCACCTCCTCCTCCCGGAGGAGCCGCCTCACGCAGAGCGTTGCTTCAGCAACTGATAGTGAGATCCGTGCGGTGTGGATGTGAGGCCGCGCATAGGACCCACATCACGTACGACCCCACATAGGAGACAAAGAAGCCCGCAATGAACGGGGCAGATGGGGCTGTTTGCCCTGTTTTGCCCTGCCTGTGTCTACTACCAAGGATCGTACGTCACACCTTTGCCTGACCTTTTTGCGGGAGCTAAGAATTACTCCCGTCGCTCGGCGCCGCGGTTGCTACCCGCGGCGCTTGTGCTGGAAACATCCGTCTTCCGCCGGCACCAGAGCGGCCTCCGCGCTATTCGAAGAGGTCCCTCAGTATGCCCATGCCCAAGATCAACGCGCTCCGCGCTCACAGTCGTGCCCTGACCAAGGCCCAGAAGCTCTCGGCCGCCGGTGTGGCCGCCCTCGGCTGCTGCGCACTCGCGGTCACCGCCGTCCCCAGTGAGGCACAGAGCCCGGTTCACGCGGCCCCCGTCGCGTCGGCCCCGGTGGAGCTCGGCAACCAGCCGGCCAAGCAGATCAAGGCCAGCGTCACCGACCAGCTTGCCGCCTCCTCGCTGAAGGCCGAGGCCATCGCCGCCAAGCAGAAGGCCGCCGCCGAGACCGCCGTCAAGAAGGCCGCCCCGCAGCAGGCCGTCGCGCAGCCCCAGCAGCGCACGGTCCAGCAGGCCGCCAGCCGTTCCGCCGAGCGCCCCCAGGTCCAGCAGGCCGCCCCCGCCCCGAAGAGCTACTCCAACAACCTCGACGGCTGGATCCGCGAGTCGCTCGACATCATGAAGCAGAAGGGCATTCCGGGCTCGTACAACGGCCTGTACCGCAACATCATGCGGGAGTCCTCCGGCAACCCGATGGCCATCAACAACTGGGACGTCAACGCCCAGAACGGCATCCCGTCCAAGGGTCTGCTCCAGGTCATCCCGCCGACCTTCAACGCGTACCACGTCGAGGGCACGTCGTGGAACATCTACGACCCGGTCGCCAACATCACCGCCGCCTGCAACTACGCAGCGCACCGCTACGGTTCGATGGACAACGTCAACAGCGCGTACTGAGGCCGGCGCGGACCTCTTCTCGTCTGGACGGAAGAAAGGGCGGCACCCCCTGGGTGCCGCCCTTCCGCACGTCCAGGAATGACTACTTCCGCATGACCTCGGGTTCGTGGCGGCGCAGGAAGCGGGCCACGAGGAAACCGCAGAGCACGCCGAGCGCGATCAGCGCGACCATGTCCAGGGTCCAGGCCGACGCCGTGTGGTCCCACAGCGGGTCCGTGCTGGCCGGGTCGTCCGTGTTCGGCGCGATGTTGTTGAAGTCCAGCGTCGCGCCGGCGGCCCCGACCGCCCAGCGGGACGGCATCAGGTAGGAGAACTGGTTGACGCCGACGGCGCCGTTCAGTGTGAACAGACAGCCGGTGAAAACGACCTGGATGATCGCGAACATGACCAGCAGCGGCATCGTCTTCTCGGCGGTCTTCACCAGCGAGGAGATGACGAGGCCGAACATCATCGAGGTGAAGCCGAGCGCCATGACCGGCAGGCACAGCTCCAAGAGCGTGCCATGGGCGAGGATCAGGCCCTGGTCGGGGATCTCCCGGCTGGAGAAGCCGATCAGGCCCACCATCAGGCCTTGTAGCACGGTGATGGCGCCGAGGACGACCACCTTGGACATCAGATACGCCGAGCGGGACAGGCCGGTGGCGCGCTCCCGCTCGTAGATGACGCGCTCCTTGATCAACTCGCGGACGGAGTTGGCGGCGCCCGCGAAGCACGCCCCGACCGCGAGGATCAGCAGGACCGTGGTGGCCGTGCCGTTCGGGACGGGCACACCCGTCTTCGGGTTGACCGGGTTGACCAGCAGGCCCTTGGCACTGTCGATGAGCAGGCTGACGACGCCGAGCACCGCGGGCAGGATCACCGTCAGCGCCAGGAAGCCCTTGTCGGACGCGATGACCGCGGCATACCGCCGGATCAGCGTGCCGAGCTGCCCGAACCAGCCCTGCGGCTTGGCCGGCTTGATCGCCTGCGGCGGTGGCATGGGGACCGACTGCGGGGCCACGGCGTCGATGTCCGCGGCGTACATCTGGTAGTGCCCCGAGCCCTTCCAGCGACCCGCCCAGTCGTAGTCGCGGTAGTTCTCGAAGGCGGAGAAGACGTCGGCCCAGGATGCGTAGCCGAAGAAGTTCAGCGCCTCCTCGGGCGGGCCGAAGTAGGCGACGGACCCGCCCGGCGCCATCACGAGGAGCTTGTCGCACAGGGCCAGCTCGGCCACGGAATGGGTGACGACGAGGACCGTACGGCCGTCGTCGGCGAGGCCCCGCAGCAGTTGCATGACATCGCGGTCCATGCCCGGGTCGAGACCGGACGTCGGCTCGTCCAGGAAGATCAGCGACGGCTTGGTGAGCAACTCCAGGGCCACCGAGACACGCTTGCGCTGACCGCCGGAGAGGGAGGTGACCTTCTTCTCCTTGTGCACGTCCAGCTTCAGCTCGCGCAGCACCTCGTCGATGCGGGCCTGGCGCTCGGCGGCCGTGGTGTCGGCGGGGAAACGCAGCTTGGCCGCGTACGTGAGGGCCTTCTTGACGCTCAGCTCCTTGTGCAGGATGTCGTCCTGCGGGACCAGGCCGATGCGCTGGCGCAGCTCGGCGAACTGCTTGTACAGGTTCCGGTTGTCGTAGAGGACATCGCCCTGGTTGGCGGGCCGGTATCCCGTGAGCGCCTTCAGCAGCGTCGACTTGCCGGAGCCGGAGGGGCCGATGACGGCGATGAGCGACTTCTCCGGGACGCCGAAGGAGACGTCCTTGAGGATCTGCTTGCCACCGTCGACCGTGACGGTCAGATGCCGGGCTGAGAAGGAGATCTCGCCGGTGTCGACGAACTCCTCGAGCCGGTCGCCGATCAGACGGAAGGTCGAGTGGCCGACGCCGACGATGTCGTTGGGGCCGAGCAGTGCCGAGCCGCCCTTGCCGATCGGCACTCCGTTGACGAACGTGCCGTTGTGCGAGCCCAGGTCACGGATCTCGAAGCGGCCGTCGGGAGTGGCGTGGAACTCGGCGTGGTGGCGGGAGACCTGGAGGTCGGAGACCACCAGGTCGTTCTGCAGCGCTCGGCCGATGCGCATCACCCGGCCGAGGGCGAGCTGGTGGAAGGTGGTCGGACTGCGGTCGCCGTAGACCGGCGGCGCCCCCGCGTCACCACCGGGACCCTGCTGCCGCGGGGCCTGCTGTGGAACCCGCTGCTGGGGAGCCTGCCGCGCCCGGTCGGCATCCGCGTCCGGTGCCGCGTACGGCTGCTGCCGGGGCCCGGCCTGCGGGGCGGCCACCGCGGCCGCGGCGCCGGAAAGGTTCAGGCCGGGCCCGTCGGTCGCGTTGCCCAGGTGAACGGTCGTGGCCCCGCCGATCTGAAGCTGGTGGACGCGCCGGCCGCCGACGAAGGTGCCGTTGGTGCTCCCCCTGTCCTCGAGAATCCAACTGCGCCCGTCCCAGCTGATCGTGGCATGCCGCCAGGAGACCCTGGCGTCCTCGAACACGATGTCCCCCTGCGGATCACGTCCGAGGGTGTACGGCCTGGACGCGTCGAGCGTCCAGGTGCGTCCATTGAATTCCACTACGAGTTCAGGCACTCCATGCCCCACTGAGTCGTCCCCCGAGTTGCCCCCGTCACGGGGAGTGTAGGGATGTCGAACATCGTGGGGAACTCTTTCAGGCTCAGCTCTCTGACCGAAAGTCGGGCCTTGTGGGGAGCGTGAACGGGCGCTTGAACGCGCGCCGTTGACGGAGGTGAAATCCGGCCGGAGAGTGGTAATCCGCGCGAGGGGGACATCCGCGGTGGAACGCCGCGACGCGGACGGGGGACTGACGATGCGCAACAAGGCGGCGGAAGTCGACAGGAGGCTGCCGTGGGCGGATGTTCTGCTGTCCGCGGTCGCATCCGTGAGCTGGGCGTTGATCGGGATGGCCGGGACGGCGGCGCTCGGCCTGCACCTGCTGGGGGCGGATGCGGCCGGCTCGCTCGGACCGATGACGGCGGCCGTCGTGGCGCTGGGGGCGAACGGGTCGGTCAGGCCGTCCGGGGATGTGTCGGCGTTCGGCCTGAAAGGAGCCGAGGCGACGACCGCCGTCGAGATCACGCCACTGGGTGTGGGTCTGGTGGGTGCGCTGCTGCTGTCCCTCTTCTTCCTGCGTTCGTTGCGTGCGGCGGGGGCGGTCGTCGCCCCGTCCGAACTCCTCGCGCGCGCGAGCTCGGTGCTCGGGCTGTTCGTCGCGATGCTGGGCGGCCTCGCCTGGGTCGGCCATGACGTCGTCACCATCGACGGGGGCTCGCTCGGGCTCGACGGGCTGCCGGGCGGGAGCGGCGGCGGTGGGAGCGTCGACATCCCGGGCCTCGGCGACATCGGAGGGCTGCTGCCGAGCCGGATCGGGGATCTGGTCCGGGCGAAGGCCTCGGTGGGCTTCACCGTCGACACCGTGCCCACGCTGCTCGGGGGCGCGGCATGGGTGGCCGGTGTCCTCGTGATCGCGATGCTCGCCTCCCGGCGCACACCTCTGCCGCGGGGCTGGGAGGCAGTGCACCGCGTCGTGCGCCCCGCCGCGTCGGCGCTGGTGACGGTGGTGATGGTCGCGGTGGCCGCCGGTCTCGCGGCGGCGGCGTACGCGGCGATCGGCGACGATCATCCGGCGCGGATCGCGGGGGCGGCGCTGCTCGGTGCGCCGAACGGGGTGTGGCTGGGCGTCCCGCTCGGCCTGTTCGTACCGTGGGACGGCCAGGCCACGGGAGAACTGGCGAAGCTCCTGCCGGACCCGCTGGATCAGCTGCTGAACGTGCGGATGGATCAGTCGGTGACCTTGGCGCGCCTGGCCGGCCTGGACGGCAAGGTGTGGCTGCTGGCGGTCGCCGTGGCGCTCATGATGCTTTTCGCCGGGGTGCTGACGGCCGTGCGTACGCCCCTCGTACGAGCGGGGGATCCCGCGGCGGTACCGAGCACGGCTGCTACCGCCGTACGGGCCCCGGGTCCCCTCGGCTACGCAGGGCGCTGCGCGCTTCGGCTCGGGCTCGTGACGGCGGCGGCACTCCCGCTGCTGGTCCGGCTGACGGACGTGTCGGTGGACGCCTCGCTGTCCGTGTTCGGCTTGGACGCGTTCGGCGCCGGGATCGAGCTGCACGGGCATCTCGGCGCCGCGTCGCTGCTGGGCGCGGTGTGGGGTGCGGGCGCCGGGGCGGCCGGTGCGCTGCTCGCGCATGCGAGCGGGGCGGCGGGGAGCCGGGCGGCGCCACTGGCCCGGGATGGCACGGGGGCGTGGGCGACTTACGCCACCCCGTTCGCGACGGTGCCGCGGCGGTCCGGCCCCTACGCCCCGAGCACGCCTTACCGCCCGCCCAACGCGGACACCAATCCCTATCTACGGCTGCCGTCGCGGCTCCGGGAGCCGGAGGACGTCCGGCCGGGAGAGGACGCGCGGGTGTGGGACGCCGAGGAACCGGCGGAGCGTGGCCCCCGGCCCGCCGGCGGTGACGTGTACGGGGCGCCCACAGTGATCCAGCCGATCGAGCCGCCCAACCCGCCGCCCCGACGCCGTACGCCGGGAACGTCGTCCTCGGACCGGTGGCCGCCGCCTCCGCCACCCGGGCCGCCCCGAAGCCGCGGCTGACGAGGCTCCGTCGCCGCGCCGCTCCCCTCCCCCACCGTGTGTCTTCGTCGCCGGTAAAGCAGCTCGTCACCCGGCCGCCATCCACTGTTCCGTGTCCGCTAGACGGACCGGGCACGCGGACGGCACTGGGTGCCGGATACGGTGGAAACACCATGAGCGCTTCACACACCTCCGACGCCCCCACCCTCCTTGTCAAGATCTTCGGCAAGGACCGGCCCGGCCTGACGGCCGGCCTGTTCGACACCCTGGCCGCCTACAACGTCGATGTCGTCGACATCGAGCAGGTGGTCACCCGGGGCCGGATGGTGCTGTGCGCCCTCGTGACGATGCCTCCGGCCGGGCTCGAGGGTGATCTGCGGGCGACCGTCCACAGCTGGGCGGAGTCGATGAAGATGCAGACGGAGATCATCTCCGGGATCGGCGACAACCGTCCGCGCGGCCTCGGACGCTCCCTGGTCACCGTGCTCGGCCATCCGCTGACCGCCGAGTCGACGGCCGCCATCGCCGCCCGGATCGCCGCCGCCGGCGGCAACATCGACCGTATCTTCCGGCTCGCCAAGTACCCCGTCACAGCTGTCGAGTTCGCCGTGTCCGGCGTGGAGACCGAACCGCTGCGCACCGCCCTGGTGACCGACGCCGCGGCACTCGGTGTCGATGTCGCCGTCGTCTCCGCCGGTCTGCACCGGCGGGCCCAGCGCCTGGTCGTCATGGACGTGGACTCGACGCTCATCCAGGACGAGGTCATCGAACTGTTCGCCGCCCATGCGGGCTGCCAGGCGGAGGTCGCCGAGGTGACGGCGGCCGCCATGCGCGGTGAGCTGGACTTCGAGCAGTCGCTGCACGCGCGCGTGGCGCTGCTCAAGGGGCTGGACGCGTCGGTGGTCGACAAGGTGCGCGCCGAGGTGCGGCTCACCCCCGGCGCGCGCACCCTGATCCGCACGCTGAAACGACTCGGCTTCCAAGTGGGCGTCGTCTCCGGCGGCTTCACCCAGGTCACGGATGATCTCAAGGAGCGTCTCGGCCTGGACTTCGCGCAGGCCAACACGCTGGAGATCGTCGACGGGAAACTGACCGGCAGGGTCGTCGGCGAGATCGTGGACCGGGCGAGCAAGGCCCGGCTGCTGCGCCGGTTCGCCGCCGAGGCGGGCGTGCCGCTGGCGCAGACGGTGGCGATCGGGGACGGGGCCAACGACCTGGACATGCTGAACGCGGCCGGTCTGGGCGTCGCCTTCAACGCCAAGCCCGTGGTCCGCGAGGCCGCCCACACCGCGGTGAACTTCCCCTTCCTGGACACCGTCCTGTATCTGCTCGGCGTCACCCGCGAAGAGGTCGAGGCGGCGGACATTCACGACGACATCCACTGAGGCCTGTGCCGCCGCGGGTCGCAGGGCCTGAGGCGTACGGTTCAGGGGTCTGCCGCGCGCTGTCGACTGCGGCCGGGCGCGTCGCGGGGCCCCGCACCGTGGCCGGTGCCGGGCCCCGCTGCCGTCCGTGAGGGTTACTCGCTCGGCGCCCAGTAGTCGAGGAGGGTGGCCGTGCCCGGCTCCAGGGACTTCCAGGAGCCGTCGAAGGAGAGCACGGCGAACGCGGCGGCGGGGAAACCGCGTCGGCTCATCCGCTCGCGCGCCTCGGGCTCCGCTGCCACCGAGAGGACGTCGGCTAGGCCCTGGATGCCCGGGTTGTGACCGATCAGGATCACGTTCTGGACGTCATCGGGGATTTCGTTCAGCAGGGCGATCAGCTCGCCGGGCGAGGCGTCGTAGATCCGCTCCTCGTAGATGGTTTTCGGCCGGTGCGGAAGCTCCTGGACCGCGATCTTCCAGGTCTCGCGGGTGCGCGTCGCCGTGGAGCAGAGGGCCAGGTCGAAGCCAATGCCGGTCTCGGCCAGCTTGAGGCCGGCGACGGCCGCGTCCTTGCGGCCCCGGTCTGCCAGAGGGCGCTCGTGATCGGCCACCTGCGGCCAGTCGGCCTTCGCATGCCGGAAGAGGACAATCCTGCGGGGTTCTGCGGAGCTCATGGGTCCCAGCTTCGCATGAAACAGGCCAGGGAGCGCAGGGAGTTGACGGCGTCGGAAGCGCGCCCACGCGCACGGCCGAGCGGACCTCTGCGCCGCCCGCCTCGGCAGAGGCGTCCGTCACTGCCGGGCCCGCGGGCTCCGCGCGCCCGGCCCGGCGGGCGGGGCGCCGTACGCGCGGACTGTGTCACCGCGTGTGGTGGGTCGTCATCGTCTGCTGGATCCGCTCGACGAGATGACCGAGGGCGGGGTCGCCGCCCGCCCGCGTGTCGGCCGGATTGAGTATCAGCGCCAGCAGGACCGCGAAGGCCAGCGTGGGCAGCGCGAGGGCCCACCAGGGCAGCCGCATGTCGATGCCGCCCGTGGTCGCCGGGTGGGGCGGGGTGGGGGTGCGGGCCGACATGACTGCCTCCGTGGGTCCTCGGACGGTCCGTGGTCCGCTGCCGCGGCCACACCTCGAAGGTAGGGACTCGGCGGCCCTCAACCCATCCGGTGATCCACCCACTTGACCCTGACACTCACCCCCTAGGGGAGGCTGGGGCCAGCCCCACCCCGGGGCTCGGGGCAGCCTCCGTCAGGGTGAGGCGATCGTGGCGATGATGGCGATGATCACGAAGATGGCGAAGAACGTGCCGAAGACGAGCAGCATCTTCTTCTGGCCGTTCCGGGGATTCGGGTCGAGCACGGGCATACGGTCAGTTTCGCACCCCCGACCCGCCCCTCCCGCGCCGGGGTCGCCGCCGGACGGCGGGCATGCCCCGGACGGGGCCCCCGCGTGCGGGGCACGCCCGCCGCACCGGGCCCGACAACGGGTCCTCCAGCCGGTGCACCGGGCCCGACAACGGGTCCTCCAGACGCCGCACCGGACCCAGCGCGCCCGCCCGGCCCGCATGGGTCACCGCCGACACACCGGCCCCGGACGCCGTCATACCCGGCGAGACCCGCGGTCGACGCTCCGGGCCGCGTCCGCTCAGCGTGCCGTCTCGTCCTCCACGGTCCGGTCGCGGCCCGCCAGGACGCCCGCCGCGACCTGCGGGACCATCAGCCCGGCCATGAGGGCGAGCGGCAGCCCCCACCCGCCGCTGTGCTGGTAGAGGACTCCGACCAGCAGCGGCCCCGGGATCGACAGCAGGTATCCGGTGCTCTGCGCGAACGCCGACAGCTGGGCGACGCCCGCGCCCGTCCGCGCCCGCATGCCCACCATGGTCAGGGCCAGGGGGAAGGCGCAGTTGGAGACGCCGAGCAGCAGCGCCCAGGCCCAGGCGCCACCGGCCGGGGCCCAGTACAGGCCCGCGTACCCGGCGAGACCGCAGACGCCGAGCACGAGCACGATCGGACCCTGGTGCGGCAGCCGGGTGGCCAGCCGCGGGATGACGAAGGCGAGGGGTACGCCCATCACCATCGTGACCGCCAGCAGTATTCCGGCCGTGCCCGCGGACACTCCGGCGTCACGGAAGATCTGGGCCATCCAGCCCATGGTGATGTAGGCGGCCGTGGCCTGGAGCCCGAAGAAGACGGCCAGCGCCCACGCGGTACGGCTCCGGGTGATACGGCGCCCCTCGGACTCGCCCCGGTCGGCGGCAGCGGAGCTTTCCGCGGGACGGGCACCCCCCGCGCGGACGAACGGAATCCACGGCAGGACGGCCGCTGCCGCCAGTGCCGCCCAGACGGCGAGCCCCGACTGCCAATGGCCCCCGAGGGCATCGGTCATGGGAACGGTGGCCGCCGCGGCCACGGATGTGCCGAGCGCGAGCGCCATCGAGTACAGGCCGGTCATCGAGCCCACCCGGTCCGGGAACCAGCGCTTGACGATCACCGGCATCAGGACGTTGCTGACGGCTATGCCCATCAGGGCGAGCGCGCTGGCGGCCAGGAAGCCCGCGGTGCTCCCCGCGTACGGGCGGACCAGGAGCCCGGTGGTGATCGCGGCCATTCCGGCGCAGACCACGGCGGCCGGGCCGAAGCGCCGGGCCAGGCGCGGGGCCATGACGCCGAAGACGGCGAAGCACAGCGGAGGTACGGAGGTCAGCAGTCCGGCGAGGCTGCCGCTCATGCCGAGCCCGTCGCGCACCTCTTCGAGGAGGGCGCCGAGGCTGGTGATGGCGGGGCGCAGGTTGACCGCGGTGAGGACGATGCCGACGACCAGCACACGCGTCGTCCACGCGCGCGTGCCGGCTACTCCGCTCTCGTGCCCCGCCGCCGTGGTGGCGGCCACGGGTGTTGAGCCGCCCGCCGGCGTGGTCGTGGGTATCGGTGCGGACGTCGTCGCCGCGGTCTCGTCGGTAGCCATACCGCTCATCATAGAATCATGGGATGATTCAGGGGGGCCTGGATCCCTTGCGTTACGCTCCGGATCCTCCGGCCCCGCCCCACAGGCCCGCACGAAGGATCGTCATGCCGTTGAGCCACCCCCGCCGATCCGCGTTGTCCGAGCAGGTCATCGCCGAGCTGCGGAAGCAGATCACCTCGGGCGAATGGCCGGTGGGCTCCCGCATCCCGACCGAGTCCGAGTTGGTCGACCAGCTCGGGGTCGCGCGCAACACGGTCCGCGAGGCCGTCCGCGCGCTCGCGCACAACGGTCTGCTGGACATCCGTCAGGGGTCTGGCACCTATGTGGCGGCGACCAGCGAACTGGCGGGCGTGATGCACCGCAGGTTCGCCGACGCCGACCCCACCCATATCGCCGAGCTGCGCTCGACCCTGGAGTCGGGTGCCGCCCAGCTGGCCGCCGAGCGGCGCACCGAGCGGGACCTCAAGCAGTTGGACGCACTCCTGCTGCGCCGTGAGGAGGCCTGGGAGTCCGGGGACGCCGAGGCGTTCGTGACCGCGGACGCCACGTTCCACCTGGCGGTGGTGGCCGCGTCCCGCAACGACGTCATGACGGCGATGTACGCGGACCTGGGCGAGGTGCTGCGGGACTGGCTGCGCGACGACGTCGGCGGGGAGCTGACGCCTGAGGCGTACATGGACCACACGGGACTGGTGGACGCTATCCGCGCGGGCGACGCCGCGGCGGCGGCCGCGGAGGCGGCGAGCTATCCGTCCATGTGCCGTCCGGGCCGGTCGCGTACCGCCCCACGCTGATCGGGCTCACCGGGCGTGGCCGACCCACGCCTTGTGCGTGTTTCGAAAGTCCCGCCTGCCCCGCGACGCCGGGCAGCGGCCCATGAGCCGTCGCGACGCCGGCAGCGGCCCGTGAGCCGTACGGTCGTCGCGGGTCCCGCCGAAAGGGCGATGCCCCGCTCCCCGCGCGGAGCGGGGAACGGGGCGTCGACCGCGTGCGACGCGTACGACGGATCCAGGGGGCGTGTGAACGAGAGCGCGAGCCGTCACGCCCGCAGGTATGGACTCGCTCAGGCGCCGATGGCGTGCAGGCCGCCGTCCACGTGGACGATCTCGCCGGTGGTCTTCGGGAACCAGTCGCTGAGCAGGGCGACGATGCCCTTGCCGGCCGGCTCGGGGTCCTTGAGGTCCCACTCCAGGGGGGAGCGGTGGTCCCAGACCGAGGCCAGCTCGGTGAAGCCCGGGATGGACTTGGCGGCCATGGAGCCGAGCGGGCCCGCGGAGACGAGGTTGCAGCGGATGTTCTGCTTGCCCAGGTCACGTGCGAGATAGCGGCTGGTGGCCTCCAGGGCGGCCTTGGCCGGGCCCATCCAGTCGTACTGCGGCCAGGCGTACTGTGCGTCGAAGGTCAGGCCGACCACCGAGCCGCCGTTCTGCATCAGCGGCAGGCAGGCCATGGTCAGCGACTTCAGGGAGTACGCCGAGACGTGCATGGCGGTGGCCACGGACTCGAACGGCGTGTTCAGGAAGTTGCCGCCGAGGGCGTCCTGCGGGGCGAAGCCGATGGAGTGGACGACGCCGTCGAGGCCGCCAAGCTCCTCGCCGACGACGTCGGCCAGGCGCGCGAGGTGCTCGTCGTTGGTGACATCGAGCTCGATGACCTTGGTGGGCTTGGGGAGCTTCTTGGCGATGCGCTCGGTAAGCGTGGGCCGCGGGAACGCGGTCAGGATGATCTCGGCACCCTGCTCCTGGGCCAGCTTCGCGGTGTGGAACGCGATGGAGGACTCCGTCAGCACACCGGTGATCAGGACGCGCTTGCCCTCGAGAATTCCGCTCATGGTGATCAGTGACCCATTCCCAGTCCGCCGTCAACGGGGATGACGGCTCCAGTGATGTACGAGGCGTCGTCGGAGGCGAGGAACCGCACCGTCGCGGCGATCTCCTCCGGCCGCGCGTACCGGCCGAGCGGCACCTGCGACATGATGTTCTCGCGCTGCTCGTCGGAGAGCGCCCGGGTCATGTCCGTGTCGACGAAGCCGGGGGCGACGACGTTGAAGGTGATGTTGCGCGAGCCGAGCTCACGGGCGAGGGAGCGCGCGAAGCCGACCAGGGCGGCCTTGGAGGCGGCGTAGTTCGCCTGCCCGGCGGACCCCAGCAGCCCCACGACCGACGAGACCAGCACGACGCGGCCCTTCTTGGCGCGCAGCATGCCGCGGTTGGCGCGCTTGACGACGCGGAAGGTGCCGGTGAGGTTCGTGTCGATGACCGAGGTGAAGTCCTCCTCGGACATGCGCATCAGAAGCTGGTCCTTGGTGACGCCGGCGTTGGCGACGAGGATCTCGACCGGACCGTGCTGGTCCTCGATCTCCTTGTAGGCCTGCTCCACCTGCTCGGTGTCGGTGATGTCGCACTTGACCGCGAGGAAGCCGGCCGGCGGCTCGCCCGAGCGGTACGTGATCGCGACCTTGTCGCCGGCGTCGGCGAACGCGCGGGCGATGGCGAGGCCGATGCCCCGGTTGCCTCCAGTGACGAGAACCGAGCGGCTCAACGGATCACCCTTTCGATAGCGGTCTGGAACCCCTGCAAGACAGGCGCCTTCGTCGAAAACCTATCGGTCCGGCCCGCCCCGCGGACAATCGGGCACCGACAGTGGCGTAGGGGACTCGCTGTCGGATCCCTACAGAAGCGGCGGCCGCGGAGTGAGCTGAGACGGTCGCTGGGGGCAAAGGTCGGGTCGTCGGAGGAAAGGTCTGGTCCGCTCGGTCACTCGCGCGACATGATCGGATCCGACAGGCCACGACAGCAGGGAGACCTCCGTGCCGCATTCCATCGACGAAGCCTTCACGGCACTGCCGCTGCGGGCCCTGGCCGACGCCGCGCTGGCACGCGCGCGGGCGCTGGGGGCCGAGCACGCGGACTTCCGGTTCGAGCGGGTGCGCAGTGCCGCGTGGCGGCTGCGCGACGGCAAGCCCGCCGGGTCGTCGGACACGACCGACCTGGGGTACGCGGTGCGGGTCGTGCACGGCGGGACCTGGGGGTTCGCCTCGGGTGTCGATCTGACGCTCGACGCCGCCGCCAAGGTCGCGTCACAGGCGGTGGCGATGGCCAGACTGTCGGCGCAGGTGATCAAGGCGGCCGGGTCCGACGCGGGGGCACCTCCCACGCCTTTCGGGCAGTGGGGGAGGGTGGAGCTGGCCAAGGAGCCGGTGCACGCCGAGCGGACGTGGGTCTCGTCGTACGAGATCGATCCCTTCACCGTGCCCGACGAGCAGAAGACGGGGCTGCTGGCCGACTGGAGCGCGCGGCTGCTCGCGGCCGACGGGGTCGACCACGTGGACGCCTCGCTGGTGACCGTCCACGAGAACAAGTTCTATGCCGACACCGCGGGGACCGTGACGACCCAGCAGCGCGTGCGGCTGCATCCGCAGCTCACCGCGGTCTCGGTCGACGACTCCACCGGTGAGTTCGACTCGATGCGCACCCTCGCCCCGCCGGTCGGCCGCGGCTGGGAGTATCTGACGGGCACCGGCTGGGACTGGGACGCGGAGCTGGAGCAGATCCCGGAACTGCTCGCCGAGAAGATGCGCGCGCCGAGCGTTCAGCCGGGTGTGTACGACCTGGTCGTCGACCCGTCCAACCTGTGGCTGACCATTCACGAGTCCATCGGCCACGCCACCGAGCTGGACCGGGCGCTCGGCTACGAGGCGGCGTACGCCGGCACGTCCTTCGCCACCTTCGACCGACTGGGCAAGCTGAGGTACGGCTCCGAGCTGATGAACGTCACCGGCGACCGCACCGCCGAGCACGGCCTCGCGACGATCGGCTACGACGACGAGGGCGTCGAGGCGCAGTCCTGGGACCTGGTCAAGGACGGCACACTGGTCGGTTACCAGCTGGACCGGCGCATCGCCCGGCTGACCGGATTCGAGCGGTCCAACGGGTGTGCCTACGCCGACTCGCCCGCGCACGTTCCCGTCCAGCGCATGGCCAATGTGTCGCTCCGGCCGGATCCGGCCGGACTTTCGACCGAGGATCTGATCGGCAGCGTGGACCGCGGGATCTATGTCGTCGGGGACCGCTCCTGGTCCATCGACATGCAGCGCTACAACTTCCAGTTCACCGGCCAGCGGTTCTTCCGGATCGAGAACGGCCGGATCACCGGACAGCTGCGGGACGTCGCCTACCAGGCGACGACCACCGATTTCTGGGGCTCCATGGCGGCCGTCGGCGGTCCGCAGACATATGTCCTCGGCGGCGCCTTCAACTGCGGCAAAGCCCAGCCGGGCCAGGTCGCGGCGGTCTCGCACGGCTGCCCGTCCGCCCTCTTCAAGGGAGTCAACATCCTCAACACGACGCAGGAGGCCGGTCGATGAGCGCTCGCACGAACAAGCCGCACGAGATCGTCGAGCGGGCCCTTGAGATGTCCCGCGCGGACGGGTGTGTCGTCATCGCCGACGAGCAGTCCACCGCCAACCTGCGCTGGGCGGGCAACGCGCTGACCACGAACGGGGTCACCCGCGGGCGCACCCTCACCGTCATCGCGACCGTCGACGGCGCACAGGGAACGGCCTCGGGGGTGGTCTCCCGCTCGGCCGTCACCGCCGACGAGCTGGAGTCCGTGGTGCGGGCCGCGGAGGCCGCCGCGCGCGGCGCGGGCCCCGCCGAGGACGCACAGCCGCTGGTGACCGGTGTTCCGCAGTCCCCGGACTTCACGGACGCGCCCGCGGAGACCTCGTCGGCCGTCTTCACCGACTTCGCGCCGGCGCTCGGCGAGTCCTTCGCCCGCGCGCGTGCGGGAGGCCGTGAGCTGTACGGCTTCGCCAACCACGAACTGGTCTCGACGTACGTCGGTACGTCGCGAGGGCTGCGGCTGCGCCACGACCAGCCGAGCGGCACGCTGGAACTCAACGCCAAATCCCCGGATCGCACGCGCTCGGCGTGGGCGGGACGCTCGACGCGAGACTTCAAGGACGTCGACCCGGTGGCCCTGGACGCCGAGCTGTCGCAGCGGCTGGCCTGGGCGGAGCGCAGGGTCGAGCTGCCCGCGGGCCGGTACGAGACGCTGCTGCCGCCTACCGCGGTCGCGGACCTGCTGATCTACCAGATGTGGTCCTCGACGGCCCGGGACGCGGCCGAGGGCCGCACGGTCTTCAGCAAGCCCGGCGGTGGCACGCGCGTCGGCGAGAAGCTCTCCGGGCTGCCGCTGACCCTGCGCAGCGACCCGGGCGAGCCCGGTCTGGAGACGGCGCCCTTCGTGATCGCGCACGCTTCCGGGGACGACGCGTCGGTCTTCGACAACGGTCTGCCGCTGGAGGCGACCGAGTGGATCGGCGACGGAGAGCTGAGGCGTCTGACGACCACCCGGCACAGCGCGGCCCTCACCGGCCTTCCGCTCGCGCCGTCCATCGGGAACCTGATCCTGGACGGTGGCGCCGACCGGTCCCTGGAGGAGATGGTCGCGGACACCGGGCGCGGGTTGCTGCTGACGTGCCTGTGGTACATCCGTGAGGTCGACCCGGCGACGCTGCTGCTGACCGGCCTGACCCGGGACGGCGTCTACCTCGTGGAGAACGGCGAGGTCACCGGCGAGGTGAACAACTTCCGCTTCAACGAGTCCCCGGTCGACCTGCTGGGCCGTGCCACGGAGGCCGGGCGCACGGAAAAGACGCTGCCGAGGGAGTGGAGCGACTGGTTCACCAGGGCTGCGATGCCCGCGCTGAGGGTGCCGGACTTCAATATGAGCTCTGTCAGCCAGGGCGTATAACCTCGTAGCCGGTGGTCACTCGACCGCCCGAAGACCTTCCAAGGAGATACGAGAACCGTGACGGACATCGTCGACGAACTGAAGTGGCGGGGGCTCATCGCCCTCTCCACGGACGAGGACGCACTGCGCAAGGCGTTCGCGGACGGTCCCGTCACGTTCTATTGCGGCTTCGATCCGACCGCGCCCAGCCTGCACCTGGGCAACCTGGTTCAGATCCTGACGATGCGCCGGATCCAGCAGGCGGGCAACCGCCCGCTGGGCCTGGTCGGGGGCGCCACGGGTCTGATCGGCGACCCGAAGCCGACCGCGGAGCGCACGCTCAACGACCCCGAAGTGGTCGTCGGCTGGGTGGCGCGGCTGCGCGGCCAGATCGAGAAGTTCCTGGACTTCGAGGGACCGCACGCCGCGACCATGGTCAACAACCTGGACTGGACCCAGGGCCTGTCGGCCATCGACTTCCTGCGGGACATCGGCAAGCACTTCCGGGTCAACAAGATGATCTCGAAGGAGGCCGTCGCCCGGCGGCTGCACTCGGACGCGGGTATCAGCTACACCGAGTTCAGCTACCAGATCCTCCAGGGCATGGACTTCCTGGAGCTGTACCGGAGGTACGGCTGCACGCTCCAGACCGGCGGCAGCGACCAGTGGGGCAATCTCACGGCGGGCGCCGACCTGATCCACAAGGTGGAGCCGCACGTCGCGGTGCACGCGCTCGCCACGCCGCTGATCACCAAGGCGGACGGCACCAAGTTCGGCAAGACGGAGTCCGGCACGGTCTGGCTCGACCCGGAGCTGACCACGCCGTACGCCTTCTACCAGTTCTGGCTGAACGCCGACGACCGGGACGTCTCGAAGTTCCTGCGTATCTTCAGTTTCAGATCCCGCGAGGAGATCGAGGAGCTGGAGGCGCAGACCGAGTCTCGACCGCAGGCCCGCGCCGCCCAGCGTGCACTCGCCGAGGAGCTGACGACGCTGGTGCACGGCGCGGACCAGACGGCCGCCGTGATCGCCGCGTCCAGGGCGCTCTTCGGGCAGGGGGAGCTCGCGGACCTCGACGAGAAGACGCTGGCCGCGGCCCTCTCCGAGGTACCGAACGTCCAGATCGCGGAGCCGGCGCCGGTCGTGGACCTGTTCGCCGAGGTGGGCCTGGTGCCCAGCAAGTCGGCCGCGCGCCGCACGGTGAAGGAGGGCGGCGCCTACGTGAACAACGAGAAGGTCACCGCCGAGGACGCGGTGCCCGCCCGGGAGGACCTGCTGCACGGGCGCTGGCTGGTGCTGCGCCGCGGCAAGAAGAACCTGGCCGCGGTCGAGGTCACGGGCGCCTGAGACGCTCCCGGCCTCGGCCGGGCGCGTACGCACGGGCACGGGAAGGGGGCGGTCCCGTGGGGGCCGCCCCCTTCCCGTGCCGTTCCGTCAGACTCTGTCCCTGCTTCTGCCCTTCGTCGACATGTACGCCATCTCGCCCAGGAAGACGAGGACGACCGCGGCGGCGAGCTGAAGAGCGTGGCGGCCCCAGTCGATGCCCCGGGTCTCCGCGATGCCGATGGAGCGGGCGATGGCGTTGCCGATGAGGCCGCCGATGAGGCCCATGAGCGTGGTCAGCCAGAGGGGGCTGTGCTGTCTGCCCGGCAGGACGAGCTTGGCCAGCAGTCCGAGCACGAATCCGACAATGATCGCCCACAACCAGCCCATGGCTGCCTCCTCGTACGGCTCGACGCGAGCGGTACGCCCAGTCTCGGGCCCTCCACCGTACGGCGCACGTCGGGTACACCCTTATGCGCGAGTGCGCAGCACGTTCGCCCAGGTAGGGCTGGCCCCGGTCTCGAAGACGACGCGGGCGCGGCGTAACGTGGTGAGTGTTCGGGCTCGGCCCCTGACCGGATACGGACCAGGCGCGGGCCGGGAGGAGTCCGAGGCAGGCGGGTGGTGGTATGCGATGCGGAAGCTGAGCACCGGCGGGCACGCCCAGGTGTTCCGGATCACGGGTGCCCGGCAGGGACTCGAGGCGGACGTACGCGGCCGGCAGCGCCGTTACGTCATTTCCATGAGCATCCGCACGGTCTCGGTGATCCTCGCGGCCACCCTGTGGAACGTCGAACGACCGGTCGCCATCGTCGCGCTGGTCCTGGGGGCGATCCTGCCCTACATCGCGGTGGTCGTCGCGAACGCGGGGCGGGAGAACGCGCCGTCGTTGCCGTCGTCGTTCCTGAATGTCCCGGTGCGTCCGATGATCTCGCCGTCCGCCCCGGACGGGCAGACGGAATCCGCCCCGGACGACGCGGCGCAGGGGCCCGCGGCGGGCGCCCGGAGCGAGCCGCGCGAACGGGCCTGAGCTGGGCCCACCGGATGTGGAATCGCATCCCCCGTGAAGCTCAGGAAAAGCTCAGGACAATCATGTTGTTCCGGTGCCGGGCACCGGGTTACCCGTGACATACTTCGTACGCGCTCCGCATCCCCCGTCGGAGCGAAAGACCGACGCCGGGCAGCTCCCCCCGTGGCTGCTCGGCGTCGCCTTTTCGTGCCGTCTCGCTGTCCGGCGCCGAGCAGCTTCCGTCCTGTGCCGAGGGGCTCGTGGGGCATGGCCGGGGGCACGCTAGGGTCGGGCATGTGATGGTCCCTGATCCCGATTCGCCCATCTGCTCCGCCAAGGGCTGCCGTGCCGCCGCCGTGTGGGTGCTCGCCTGGAACAACCCGAAAGTGCATACGCCGGAGCGCCGCAAGACCTGGCTGGCATGCAAGGAGCACCGCGAGTATCTGTCGAAGTTCCTCGGTGTACGCGGGTTTCTGAAGGACGTCGTGAAGCTGGAGGACTGGGAGTCCCCCGACGCCGGCCCCTCGACGGGCTGACTCAGCCCCCGATCGCCGACATCGGCCGCTCCGGCTGGAGGAACGAGGGATCGTCCAGCCCCGAGCCCGCCTTCTTGCCCCACATCGCCAGCCGCCAGATGCGGGCGATCTCCTCGTCGGGGGCGCCGGAGCGCAGCGCCTCGCGCAGATCCGTCTCCTCGGTGGCGAACAGGCAGGTGCGTATCTGGCCGTCGGCCGTCAGACGGGTGCGGTCGCAGGCCGCGCAGAAGGGGCGGGTGACCGAGGCGATCACACCGACGCGGTGCGGGCCGCCGTCGACGATCCAGCGTTCGGCCGGGGCGGAGCCGCGCTCCTCGGCGTCCTCGGCGGTCAGCTCGAAGCGGGTGCGCAGCGAGGCCAGGATGTCCCCCGCGGTGACCATGCCCTCGCGCTTCCAGCCGTGCTGGGCGTCCAGGGGCATCTGTTCGATGAAGCGCAGTTCGTAGCCGTGGCGGACCGACCAGGCGAGGAGGTCGGGGGCCTCGTCGTCGTTGAGCCCCGGCATCAGGACGGAGTTGACCTTGACCGGGGTGAGGCCCGCCTCGTGCGCGGCACGGAGGCCGTCGAGGACGTCCTGGTGGCGGTCCCGGCGGGTGAGCGCCTTGAAGACGTCCGGGCGCAGGGTGTCCAGCGAGACGTTCACCCGGTCCAGGCCCGCCGCCTTCAGGGCCGCTGCCGTACGCCTGAGGCCGATGCCGTTGGTGGTGAGGGACGTCTGCGGCCGGGGGCTCAGCGCTGCTACCCGCTCCACGATGCCGACCAGGCCGGGGCGCAGCAGCGGCTCGCCTCCGGTGAAGCGGACCTCCTCGATCCCGAGGGAGGTGACGGCGATGTCGATCAGGCGGACGATCTCGTCGTCCGTCAGCAGATCGGGCTTGGCGAGCCACTGCAGGCCCTCCTCGGGCATGCAGTACGTGCACCGCAGATTGCACCGGTCGGTCAGCGAGACCCTCAGGTCGGTGGCCACCCGGCCGTAGGTGTCGATGAGCACGCGGGCCCCCTCCCTCGTCGCGGATCACTCTTCCGTCATCTGCGAGCCTACGGGACGGCGCCGACAACGGCAGCGGCCCGATCCCACGAGGTGCGTGACGGCCGCGTCGTAGATCCCTACGACGTCCTCTGCGACGCGGCCGCCTGCGGGACGGTCAGTGTGCTCCGGTGCCGGTCAGGGACCGTACCTCCAGCTCTGCGTACTTGCCGGCGTCCGGCCGCTCCTTCGACAGGAGCGTGCCGAGCCAGCCGAGCAGGAAGCCGACCGGGATGGAGATGAGGCCCGGGTTCTCCAGCGGGAACCAGTGGAAGTCGGTGTGCGGGAACATCGACGTCTCCTTCCCGGACACCACCGGCGAGAACAGCACCAGGCCGACGGCGGTCACCAGGCCTCCGTAGATCGACCACAGGGCTCCGGAGGTGGTGAACCGCTTCCAGAAGAGGCTGTAGAGGATCGTCGGCAGGTTCGCGGAGGCGGCGACCGCGAAGGCGAGGGCGACCAGGCCCGCCACGTTCAGGTCACGGGCGAGGGCACCGAGGGCGATGGAGACGGCGCCGATGCCGACGGTCGCCCAGCGGGCGGCGCTCACCTCCTGCTTCTCGCTCGCCTGCCCCTTCTTGATGACGTTCGCGTAGATGTCGTGCGCGAACGAGGAGGACGAGGCGAGGGTCAGGCCCGCGACCACCGCGAGGATCGTGGCGAAGGCGACCGCCGAGATGGTGGCCAGCAGGATCGCACCCCAGCTGGAGTCCGTGCCTCCCAGATGGAGGGCGAGCAGGGGCGCGGCCGTGTTGCCGGCCTTGTTGGAGGCGATGATCTCGGCGGGCTTGATCAGTGCGGCGGCGCCGAAGCCGAGGGCGAGGGTCATCAGGTAGAAGGCGCCGATGAGGCCGATCGCCCAGTTGACCGACTTCCGGGCGGCCTTGGCGGTGGGCACCGTGTAGAAGCGGATCAGGATGTGCGGCAGGCCCGCGGTGCCGAGGACCAGGGCGATGCCGAGGGAGAGGAAGTCCAGCTTGCTGGTGCCGGTGGCCCCGTACTTCAGACCGGGCTCCAGGAAGGGCGAGCCCTTGCCGCTGTTCGCCGCGGCCTTGCCGAGCAGGTCTGACAGGTTGAAGTGGAACTTCAGCAGCACCAGGAAGGTCAGCAGCAGGGCGCCCGCGATCAGCAGGACGGCCTTGACCATCTGCACCCAGGTGGTGCCCTTCATGCCGCCGATGGTGACGTACACGATCATCAGGAGGCCGACGAGGGCGACGATGCCGATCTTGCCTCCGTCGCTGGTGATGCCGAGGAGCAGCGAGACCAGGACGCCCGCGCCCGCCATCTGGGCCAGCAGATAGAAGATCGACACGACGATCGTGGAGGTGCCGGCCGCGGTGCGGACCGGGCGCTGGCGCATGCGGTAGGCCAGTACGTCGCCCATGGTGTAGCGGCCGGAGTTGCGCAGCGGCTCGGCCACCAGCAGCAGGGCCACCAGCCAGGCGACCAGGAAGCCGATGGAGTACAGGAAGCCGTCGTAGCCGAAGAGGGCGATGGCGCCCGCGATACCGAGGAAGGAGGCGGCGGACATGTAGTCGCCGGAGACCGCGAGTCCGTTCTGGAAGGCGGTGAACTGGCGGCCGCCCGCGTAGAAGTCGGCGGCGTTCCTGGTCTGGCGGCCGGCCCAGACGGTGATGACGAGGGTCGCGGCGACGAACACCGCGAACAGGGTGATGATCAGAGGCCGGTGCTGGCTCGCCTCACCGGCGGCCAAAACGATCGTGGGGCTCATGCGCCGCCCTCCATCCGGGACTTGATGGCCTCGGCCTTGGGGTCGAGCTGGGCGGCGGCGTGGCGTGAGTACCACCACGCGATCAGGAACGTGGTGAGGAACTGGGCGAGGCCGAGCACCATGGCGACGTTGACGTTGCCGAAGAGCTTGGTGCCCATGAATCCGTCCGCGTAGTTCGACAGCAGCACGTAGACCAGGTACCAGGCGATGAACGCCACGGTCAGCGGGAAGGCGAACGAGCGGTGGGAGCGGCGCAGTTCACCGAATTCGGCGCTCTCCTGGACCGCGATGAACTCATCGGTGGACGGAAGACCGGCTCCGGTCTTGGAGGGGGGAGGTGCGTCGGTGGCCACGGTGTCTCCTCGATTGCGGACCTCTCAGTGATGTGGGTCACATCACCGGGTGGGACGCTATCGCTCCGGTGCGTGATCCAACAGGGGGCGGCTACCGCCTCGGTGCCCCCTGCCCGAATCACGGTGTGACCCGGGGGCCGGTTCAACTCCCTTGGTTTCTTTTTTACGTGGTCGCCGGAAGTCGTTGCTGACCCGCCGGGCGGCGGATAGCGTCACCCTGCACCCCCCGTCATGTACCTGCCGGGATGCCATCGCGTTCCGGCTCGTTCACGTTTCCGGATGATGTGGAGATCCCATGGCTCATCTGCGTTCCAGACGCCGGCTCGCCCTCGCCGTGCCTGTCGTGCTGTCGCTCACCGCCTCCCTGGGCTTCCTGCCGAGCGCGGCGTCCGCCGCCCCGCGCACCGACTCCGTGGTTCGCACCGCCGATGGGCCCGAACTCGCCTACGTCGTCAACACCCGGACGGACCGTCACACCATCACATCGGTGCAGCAGGCGATCACCGCGGCCGGCGGCACGGTCGTGGTGACGTACGACAGGATCGGTGTGCTCGTCGTCCACTCCGCGAACCCCGACTTCGCCAAGACCGTCCGTACCGTCCCCGGGGTGCAGTCCGCGGGCGCGACCCGGACCGCCCCGCTGACCGCGGCGGGCACCACGGACGAGGGCGCGGCGCAGTACCTGACGAAGAGGCAGGCGGAGAAGCTCACGAGTGCCTCGGCTGCCGCGGGCGAGAGCGAGCCCCTCGAGGCCGATCAGTGGGACCTGCGCGCGATCGGCGCCGACCAGGCCGCGAAGATCAACCCGGGCAGCCGGAAGGTCACGGTCGCCGTCATCGACACCGGAGTCGACGACACCCACCCTGACCTCGCCCCGAACTTCTCCGCGTCGCAGTCCGCGAACTGCGTCGGCGGCAAGGCGGACACCTCCTTCGGCGCCTGGCGGCCCGCGAAGCCCGAGCACTACCACGGCACGCACGTCGCCGGCGAGATCGCGGCGGCCCGCAACGGCGTCGGTGTCGCCGGTGTCGCGCCGAACGTCCAGGTCTCCGCCATCAAGGTGGCCGACCCGGTCAGTGAGCTCTTCTACCCCGAGAGCGTCGTCTGCGCGTTCGTGTTCGCCGCCGACCACGGCGTGGAGATCACGAACAACAGCTACTACGTGGACCCGTGGCTCTACAACTGCATGGACGACCCGGACCAGCGGGCCATCGTCGACGCGGTCAACCGGGCCCAGCGGTACGCCCAGCGCAAGGGCACCCTCAACGTCGCCTCGGCGGGCAACTCCAATGACGACCTCGACTCCCACGCCCTGGTCGACGACTCCAGCCCCGACGACTCCACCGCGGTGACCCGCACGGTCGACCCGCACGAGTGCTTCGACGTGCCGACCCAGCTGCCGGGCGTGGTCACGGTCAGCGCGACGGGGGTCACGAAGGCCAAGTCGTACTACTCCAGTTACGGCGACGGCGTGATCGACGTGGCGGGTCCCGGCGGGGACAAGTACCAGGTCCCGGACACGCCCTCGAAGAACGGCCGCATCCTCTCCACCATGCCGGGCGGCAAGTACGGCTTCCTTCAGGGCACCTCGATGGCGTCTCCGCACGTGGCGGGCGTGGCCGCGCTGCTGAAGTCGGCTCATCCGCGGGCGACCCCGGCCCTGCTCCAGGCGCTGCTCAAGGCACAGGCCGACAACCCGGGCTGTCCGGCCGGCCCCTACGACGGCGACGGCGACGGGGTCGTGGACGCCACCTGCGCGGGCGGCAAGCGCGTGAACGGGTTCTACGGCTTCGGCATCGTCAACGCGCTGCGCGCTGTCGAGTAACCGTCCCGCTCGGCCGAACTGAGCCCCGCACGGCTCGTACCGCTGTTTCGCGAACGAACGGGAGACCTCCACCATGACAGCGCAGCGCACACGCGCCCGCCGCCTCATCGCCGTCCCGCTGGGGATGGCCATGGCGTCGGCCTTCGCCTTCCTGCCCCACGTCCCCGCCTCGGCGGCGGAGACGGCCCCGAAGGCGACGACCACGGACGCGAGCTCACTGAGCTATGTCGTCAACGTACGCCCCGGGCAGGGCACCTCCGCGCAGGTGAAGAAGGCCATCGCCGACGCGGGCGGCTCGATCCTGGTCGCCTACGACCGGATCGGCGTGATCGTCGTCCACTCCTCGAACCCGGACTTCGCCCGGACCATCCGCACGGTCCGCGGAGTGCAGTCCGCGGGCGCCACCCGCAACGCGCCCCTTCCGGCGCAGTCGACGACCGACGTGGGCACCCCGCACATGCTCACCTCCGAGGAGGTCAGGAGCGCCAAGGCGGCCGACGGGCAGGATCCGCTGGAGCCCCTCCAGTGGGACCTGCCCGCCATCAAGGCGGACAAGGCGCATGAGAAGACGCTCGGCAGCCGTGACGTCACGGTCGCCGTCATCGACACGGGCGTGGACGACACGCACCCCGACATCGCGCCGAACTTCGACCGCGACGCGTCCGTCAACTGTGTGTCGGGCAGACCGGACACCGCCGACGGGGCCTGGCGGCCGAGTGCGGCGGAGAGCCCGCACGGCACGCATGTGGCGGGGGAGATAGCGGGCGCGAAGAACGGCGTCGGCATCACCGGTGTCGCGCCCGGCGTGCGGGTCGCCGGCATCAAGGTGGCAACGACGGCCGGCTACTTCTACACCGAGGCCGTGGTCTGCGGCTTCGTCTGGGCGGCCGAGCACCACGTCGACGTGACCAACAACAGCTACTACACCGATCCCTGGTACTTCAACTGCACCGACGACCCGGACCAGAAGGCGCTCGTCGACGCCATCACCCGGGCCTCGCAGTACGCGGAACGCAAGGGCACGGTCAACATCGCCGCCGCGGGCAACGAGAGCTACGACCTGGACGCGGACTCCCTCACCGACCCGGTCTCCCCCAACGACGGCACGCCGAGCGACCGGGTGGTCGACCCGCATCGGTGCTTCGACATCCCGACCCAGCTGCCCGGTGTGGTGACCGTCGCTGCGACCGGCGCCAAGGGCATCAAGTCGTCCTTCTCCAACTACGGCCTCGGCGTCATAGACGTGGCCGCGCCCGGCGGGGACTCCACCAGGTACCAGGCCCCGGCCCCGCCGGCCACCAGCGGTCTGATCCTCGGCCCGCTGCCCGGCGGCAGATGGGGCTACATGGCGGGCACGTCGATGGCGACCCCGCATGTCGCGGGCGTGGCCGCCCTCGTCAAGTCGACGCATCCGCACGCCTCCGCCGCCCTGGTGAAGACACTGCTGTACGCCGAGGCCGACGCCACGCCGTGCACGGACCCGTACGACATCGACGGCGACGGCAAGGTCGACGCGGTGTGCAAGGGCTCCAAGAACCACAACGGGTTCTACGGGTGGGGCACCGTGAACGCGTGGAAGGCCGTCACGAGGTAACGGCGGTCTCCGGGAGGGGGCCCGTGCCTGGGCCCGGGCCCCCCTCGCCGTTGGATCCAGTGCACCCGGCATAGTGCCCGCATGACCGATACGGATGTGGCATGGGCGGCACTGGGTGGGGATCCGGCGCTGGTGCGCGGGATCACCCACGTGGTACGGGAGGGGGCGCTGCCCTCGCGGCTGCCCGTACGGGAGGTGGCGCGGGCCTGTGCAGGGGCCTGTGCGCTGGCCGCCGCCGAGTGGGGCGCACGGCGGGCCGCACTGCCGGTCGTGCCCGAGGTCCGGGTGGACGACGGGGCCGTGGCGACCGCCTTCCACAGCGAGCGGCATCTGCGGGTCGACGGCCGCGGCCCGGTCACCTTCGCACCGCTGTCCCGGTTCTGGCGCACGGCGGACGGCTGGGTGCGCACGCACGCGAACTACCCCCATCACCGCGAGCGACTGCTCGGCGCCCTCGGACTGACGGGGGACGCGTCCGTGGAGACCGTGGCCGCCGTGCTCGCCGAGCGGTCGGCCGCCGAGGTGGAGGAGAGCGTCTACGCGGCCGGCGGGCTCGCGGTCGCGGTGCGCACGCCCGGGGAGTGGGCGGCGCACGAGCAGGGGCGTGCGGTCGCCGCGCATCCGCTGGCGGGCCGTGAACGGCTCGACAGGGCGCCCGTACGCCCGCTCCCGGCGCTCGACGGTGTGCCGCTGCTACCCGCCGCGGGCCTTCGCGTCCTGGACCTCACCAGGGTGATCGCGGGTCCGGTGGCCACGCGCACGCTGGCGCTGCTCGGCGCGGAGGTGCTGCGGATCGACAGCCCGCGCCTGCCCGAACTCCCCGACCAGCACGCCGACATGGACATCGGGAAGCGTTCCGCCGCCCTCGATCTGAGGGCACCCGCGGACCGGCGGACCTTCGAGGAACTGCTGACGCAGGCGGACGTCGTCGTCACCGGCTACCGGCCCGATGCGCTCGACCGGTTCGGTCTCGCCGCGGAGCAACTCGCGGAGCGGCGGCCCGGGCTGGTGGTGGCTCAGTTGTCGGCGTGGGGCGCGTACGGGCCTTGGGGCGAGCGACGGGGCTTCGACAGCCTGGTGCAGGTCGCCACCGGGATCGCGGTGACCGAGGGTTCGATGGAGCGGCCGGGGGCCCTGCCCGCACAGGCCCTGGATCACGGCACGGGATATCTGCTGGCCGCCGCGGTCCTGCGGTCCCTCACCGAGCAGACGGAGGAGGGCGGCACCCGGGTCGTGAGGCTGTCGCTCGCACGGACGGCGGCCTGGCTGACGGACGGGAGGGACCGGCGAGCGGAGCGGGCCGGTGCCGCGCAGGACGGTCCGGCGGCTCCAGTGGCGTACGACGGCCCGGAGCCCTGGCTCGGGGACACCGACAGCGCACTGGGCCGGCTGCGATACGCCCTGTCGCCGGTGCGTTTCACGGGCGGACCGTCCGACTGGACGCGACCGCCCGGGCGGTGGGGCCAGGACCCGGCCCGATGGCCTACGGCCTCGTCGCAAGGCTGAACGGCCCGGGGCCGGCGGGATCGGCTGCCGCACGCGGTTCCGTTCGCCGTGTCTGGGTCCGCCGCAAGCGCCGCGGCGCCCGCCTCCGAAGGCGGGCGCCGCGTTGCCGGGGCCGCTGCGCTCAGCTGCCCATGACGAGCACCTTCAGAGCCGCGCGCTCGTCCATCGCCTTGTAGCCGTCGGGCACACCCGCCAGGTCGACCGTACGGTCGAAGACCGGCGAGGGGTCGATGGTGCCGTCGAGGACGTCGGGCAGCAGCTCGGGGATGTAGGCGCGCACCGGCGCGACGCCGCCGCGCAGGGCGATGTTGCGGTCGAACATGACCCCCAGGTCGAGTCCGGTACCGCTGCCGTGCGGGACACCGACGAAGCCGACGGCGCCGCCGTCGCGGGTGATGTTCACGGCGGTCCGCATCGACTGCTCGGTGCCGACGGCCTCGACGACGGCGTGCGCGCCCTGCCCACGGGTCAGCTCCCGGACGGCCTCCACGGCGGCGTCCCCGCGTTCGGCGACGACGTCGGTGGCGCCGAAGCGGCGGGCGATGTCCGTACGTGCCTCGTGGCGTCCCAGGGCGATGATCCGCTCGGCGCCGAGCCGCTTGGCGGCCAGCACGGCGCACAGTCCGACGGCCCCGTCCCCGACCACGGCGACCGTGGCACCCTGGCGGGCTCCCGCGCCGAGGGCGGCGTGGTGCCCGGTGCCCATGACGTCGGAGAGCGTCAGCAGCGCGGACAGCATCCGTTCGTCCGAGGCGGCCTCCTTGGGCAGCCGGACGAGGGTGCCGTCGGCGAAGGGGACGCGCACGGCCTCGCCCTGGCCTCCGTCGTAGCCGACCGCGCCCCAGAAGCCACCGTGCTCGCAGGAGGTGGTGAGTCCCTCACGGCAGTAGTCGCAGACGCCGTCGGACCACATGAAGGGCGCGACGACGAGGTCGCCGCGCCGGACGCCGGCGACGTCGGAGCCGGTCTCCTCCACGAAGCCGAGGAACTCGTGCCCGATCCGCTGTCCCGGCTGCCGGGAGGCCTCACCGCGGTACGCCCACAGGTCGCTGCCGCAGATACAGGCGCGCAGCACGCGGACGACCGCGTCGGTGGGCAGCTGCACCACCGGCTCGGGCACGTCCTCCACCCGCATGTCGTAGGGGGCGTGGATGGTGGTGGCGCGCATGGCGAGGATCTTTCTCGTGCGATCATTCCAGATGGCGCTCAGGGGTGTCGAGCACACTTCACGGTACGCCGTCGGCCTCCGGTGGCGCGCCGAGGGTGCCTCGGCCGGGGGGCGCGCGGCGGCCGGCGGACGCGGTGCGGCGCGGGACCGTCCCTCACACCCCTGCCGCCCCCAGCAGCTTCCCCGCCGCGTATGTGATCCCCATCGCCAGCGCCCCGCCCGCCACGTTCCGCGCCACCGCGCGGCCCGGCTTCGCCGCGCCCAGGCCTGCGCTGGTCCAGCCGGTGACGACCAGGGCGGCCAGGACGGACACCACCGTCACGGGGAGCCGCCAGGCCGCGGGCGGCAGCACGATGGCCAGCAGCGGCAGCAGGGCGCCCACCGTGAAGGCGAGGAAGCTGGCCCCTGCCGCGTGCCACGGGTTGGCCAGTTGGTCGGGGTCGATGCCGAGCTCCACGCGCGCGTGGGCGCGCAGCGCGTCCCGGGCCGTCAGCTGGGTGGCCGCCTCGCGGGCCACCTCCCGTGACAGGCCCCGCCGCTCCAGCAGTTCCGTCAGCTCGTCGAGCTCCTCCTCCGGCTGCTCCTTCAGCTCCCGCCGCTCCAGGGCCAGCGCTGCCTTCTCCGAGTCCCGCTGCGTCGACACGGACACGTACTCGCCCACCGCCATCGACATGGACCCGGCCAGCAGACCCGCCAGTCCCGCCGTCAGCAGCGCGGTGCGGTCGGTCGTGGCGCCCGCGACGCCGACGACGAGACCCGCGGTGGAGACGATGCCGTCGTTCGCGCCCAGCACCGCGGCCCGCAGCCAGTTCAGCCGCGAGCCGAGCGCGCCGTCATGCGCCTCTTCGTGGGCCGGGCCGCCCGCGGGCGCTCCGCCGGGTACTGCATCGTTCACGCCGGGAGGGTCTCATTCCGAGCGGGGAAGGACGGCGGGCCACGCCGACGGAGGGCGACGGAGGGCTCCGCTCTCCTTGTCCCGGTCGTGCCGTTCCAGGGCGGAGCGCCGCTGACTCGGCGCCCCGCAGGCGGGCACTCCGAGCGCCGATGCGCGCACTTCCGCTCGTCTCTCGGCCAACTTGGCCACTCAGGACCGGAGTTGTGTCCGGCGCCGTGCCGCACCCCCGCGGTCCTGCGGACGGCCGAGGGCGCGCGTTCGCCCGGCCGGAGTGAACTCCGCTGGGGCGATGAGGGGTTGCGCGCGCCCCGCGATCGGGGTCCCGCGACGGGCTTCGACGGCCCGGGCGGGGACGGCGCTGTCAGTCGTGGCCCGTATCCTCGTTGACCATGCTCGAAGACCGGACGACCGCAGCGTCCTCCCCCACAGCGTGGCCGACCGCGTATCCGAAGGGATACGCGGTCGTTGACGTGGAGACCACCGGCCTGGCCCGGGACGACCGGGTCATCTCCGCGGCCGTCTACCGGCTGGACGCGCGCGGCGAGGTCGAGGACCGCTGGTACACGATGGTCAACCCGGAGCGCGATCCGGGCCCGGTGTGGATCCACGGCCTGACGAGCGAGATGCTGGAAGGCGCCCCGCTCTTCGGGGACATCGCCGAGGAGTTCGCCTCCCGGCTGGCGGACCGGGTGCTCGTCGCGCACAACGCGGTCTTCGACTGGCAGATGATCGCGCGGGAGTACGCGCGTGCGCGGCGCGAGGCGCCGGTGCGCCAGCGGCTGTGCACCATCGTGCTCTCCAAGGAACTGGGCCTCCCGCTGCCCAACCACAAGCTGGAGTCGCTGGCGGCGCACTTCGGCGTCGTCCAGCAGCGCGCACACCACGCGCTCGACGACGCGCGCGTGCTGGCGGAGGCCTTCCGACCCAGTCTGCGGGCCGCGGCGGCGGGAGGTCTGCGGCTGCCCCTGCACGAGTGCCGGCCGCTGACCGAATGGGCGGACCGGCCCGCACCGCGCATCGGACAGCAGGCGGGCGGTTACGGGGGCTATCGGCCCGGCAGCTGGCGCCCCTCCCGCAAAAGGCCTGCGTGCCCCTATCCCAACCCGGGACGGTATGAAGCGGGCAAACGACTCAAGCAGGGCATGCGGGTCGCCTTCTCCGGGGACACGTCGGTCGACCGGGAGCTGCTGGAGGACCGCGCGACGGAGGCCGGTCTGCATGTCGCGACGAGCCTGTCCCGGCTGACGAGCCTGCTCGTCACCAACGATCCGGACTCGGGCACCTCCAAGGTGGTCAAGGCCCGGCAGTACGGCACGCCGGTGGTGGACGAGGCCGCGTTCGGCCAGCTGCTGCGAGACGTCGAACCGGCGGTGGACAAGCCCGCCCCCGCGGCGGGCAAGGAGGCGCTCGCCGCGGAGCACGCGCTCGGCGGCCCCTGACTCTGATCTTCAAGACCCTCTCGGGACAGAACTTCGACCTCACCACATCGGACGGCCGGTTCTCGGCCCGCCTCTTCGTCAACACCGGCAACAAGAGCAGCGAGGACACCAGACGCCGCGTGATCCGGGCGAACGTGACCAAGGCCAAGAAGGGCCAGTCTCACGCGCGGGGTCTGATCTTCGGGTGGTTGGAGGATGATCCCAGCAAGCTGAACCCTGAGACTGCCCCGATACGTAAGAAGTAGAGAAGTACCTCGCCGGTGATCGTGTAGCCACGATCATGAAGTGGCTCGCCGAAGAAAACGTGGTCAACATTGCCACCGGCAAGCACTTCACTTGGGGTGGCACTAAGGCCCTGATCCTTGCTCCGCGGAACTGGGCTATCCGCACCTATAACGAGGAGATCATCTATGACGACGACAACGAGCTCGTCATGGGCGACCGGGAACCGATCTTCTCCACGCTCGACACCTGGTATTTGCTGCAAAAGCTGAAGGGCCGGGATGCCAAGAACCCCGATCAAACGTCAGCTACCTGCTGAGCGCCATTGCACGGTGCGGCCGGTGCGGCGCCACCCTCAAGGGGCACCCCAAGTGGAAAAAGGGTGAGCGTACGCCGGGCTACAACTACAACTGCAACAAGCAGCGTCCCGAGCACTGCGGCGGCCTGTCCATCGACGGCCCACAGCTTGACGAGCTGATCCAGGATCTCGTTTGGCATCAGGTGCTCAGGGCCAGCAGAAGCAGGTCCCGGAGGCCGCCGAGCCGTGGTCTGGTGGAGTGGTGCTTGCAGGGGTCGAGGGCGAGATCACCGAGCTTCAGGCGCTCTGGAAGGCCAAGAAGGTCCGGGCCGCCTCGTACGTCATGGCCTTGGACGACCTGAACGCTCGCAAGAACGAGCTGCTGGCAGACCGCGCGTACCACGCCGTCCCGGGTGGCACTCGTTCGGTGCTCCGGGCGGTGCTCATTCACCCGGCCAAGAGCCGGGGAGGCAGGTTCGATCCCGCGCGGGTCGAGCCGGTGTTCCACACCGCCTGAAACGAGAAAGCGACCCCTCCCGCGGGGGGAGGGCCACTTCCTATGCTGGCGATCCAACCTTGTCGACGATTCCCACCTTCCCCTCCGCACGGGAGCAGTGGGCTCCGCAGTAGAAGTGTCCGTCGACCTCGACGCCCTGACCGATGATCTGCACACGACAGTGCTCGCAGATGGGTGCCATGCGATGGATGGCGCAGGCGAACGAATCGAAGACGTGACGAGCACCGTCCTGGGTCTCCACGGTGAATGCTAGCTCGTAGTCATTCCCGCACACTTCGCAACGTGTCATAAGCGGCATGGTCAGCCACCCGGAAGGTGCTCGCAAGCTGACAGCGCCGCGCTAGCCAGGTATGACGCCTGGTCGGCGTAGGGGTCATTTCAAGTCCATCAGTTCAAGGATCTCGTCCGCCTGGTCCTCACCGAGGACCGGAGCATCAGACACCATCTGTCAAGCACTCTTCTTTTGCCACACACTCCCTACAGTGACTTACTATCCATTAATTATTTGAGACGGTATTTCGAATACATTTGGACGTACTGACGCACCAAACGCGTACGATGAATCCGCATCTGAAGCTGCACCCTTCAGGTGTGTAGCGCCCGGTTGCCCCCGGGCGCGTGCCCCCAGGGTTGCCCCCTGGGGGTTCTGCGCCCGCGCCGAAGGGAAGGCGGGGATCGTCGACCGGGTCTGAGACACCCCCGTGACGGCGCACCACGTCCCGAGATGTACCGTCGTGGGGTGTACCGCTTCCTGTTGTCCCGGCAATGGGTGATCCTCACCCTTGTCGCCGTCGCGCTCATCCCGACGATGATCGAGCTGGGCTTCTGGCAGCTGCACCGCCACGAGCACAAGGTCGCGCTGAACAAGGTGATCACCGACTCGCTGGCGGCGGCGCCGGTCCCGGCGGAGTCGCTGACCGCGCCCGGGTCGAAGGTCCAGCACGAGGACCTGTACCGCCGGGTGACGGCGAAGGGTGCCTTCGACCCGGCCCAGGAGGTCGTGGTGCGCCGCCGCACCAACTCCGACGGCGAGGTCGGTTACCACGTCCTGACCCCCTTCGTCCTCGACGACGGGAAGGTCCTCATGGTCAACCGGGGCTGGATCCCGGCGAACGGCGCGCAGACCGACTTCCCCAGGATCCCGGCACCCGCGCGGGGTGAGGTCACCGTCACGGGCCGTCTGATGCCGGACGAGACCACCGCGGAAAGCGGCATCAAGAACGTGCGGGGCCTGCCGGCCCGCCAGGTCATGCTGATCGGCAGCGAGCAGCAGGCGCAGCGCCTCGGCAAGCAGGTCCTCGGCGGCTACATCGAGCTGACCTCACCCGCCCCGAAGGGCGGCAGCCCCGAACTGCTGCCCGACCCGGAGCACAGTGACATCGGCCCGCACATGGCCTACGCCGTCCAGTGGTGGCTGTTCTCGGCGGGCGTTCCCTTCGGCTGGTTCGTCCTGGCCCGCCGGGAGGCCCGCGAACGCGCCGCGGCGGCGCGGCAGCCGGCGCAGGAACCGGCACCGGCCGCCGCCTGACCGCGGCAGAGTCCCACCCAGCCGGTCGCACCGTTCGACATGTGGGCCTTGTGGGACCACCCTCGCGCTCCAGGGGGACCGGACGGCAGGATAGGGACCATGGATCTTGGACTGAAGGACCGGGTGTACGTCGTCACGGGCGGCACCCGCGGGCTGGGCAACGCGGCCGCGCGGGAACTCGTCGCCGACGGGGCGAAGGTGGTCGTCACGGGTCGTGACGAGAAGGGGGCCGCCGAGGCCGCGGCCGGGCTGGGCCCGAACGCGGTGGGTCTGGCCGTCGACAACGCCGATCCGGAAGCGCCGGCCCGGCTGATCGCCGCGGCACGTGAGCACTTCGGCGGCTTCGACGGCATCCTCGTCAGCGTCGGCGGGCCGCCGCCCGGCTATCTCGCCGACAACACGGACGAGCAGTGGACGGCCGCCTTCGAGTCGGTGTTCCTGGGCGCGGTACGGCTGGCCCGCGCGGCCGCCGCGGAGCTGACCGAGGGCGGTGTCATCGGTTTCGTCCTGTCCGGTTCCGTGCACGAGCCGATCCCGGGCCTGACGATCTCCAACGGTCTGCGCCCCGGCCTCGCCGGCTTCGCCAAGTCACTCGCGGACGAGCTGGGCCCCCGCGGCATCCGTGTCGTCGCGCTGCTCCCGGCCCGTATCGACACCGACCGGGTGCGCGAACTGGACGCGCTCTCGGCGGACCCGGAGGCGACGCGCGCGGCCAACGAGTCCCGGATCCCGCTGCGCCGCTACGGCACCCCGGAGGAGTTCGGCCGCGCCGCCGCGTTCCTGCTGTCCCCGGCGGCCTCGTACCTGACGGGCATCATGCTCCCGGTCGACGGCGGCTTCCGGCACGGCTTCTAGCTAGACTAGCGACCCACCGCCCCTTCGCCGCCGGCCCGGGCACGTCCGCCCGGCCGACCCGCTCGGCGGTGCCCGGCCAGGCGGCGCCGTTCGGACAGCCGGGCCGGTTCACCGGGGCGGCCGGGCGGGTGAGGGGGCCCGCGTACCTCAGTCGCCGGTGCCGGCCAGGTCCCGCAGGCGTCGGGCCTGCGCGGCCCGTTCCGCGGCGCGCTGCTCCTCGTAGGACCTCTCCTGAGCCCCGCGCAGCAGTGTCTTGGTCTCGATGACCGCGTTCCGGTCCGCCGCGAGCAGCGCGGACGCCAGGTCGCCCACCGTGCCGTCGAGTTCCTCGCGCGGCACGGAGATGTTCGCGAGTCCGCTGGACACGGCCTCCTCGGCCAGGACGAAGCGGCCCGTCACACAGATCTCCAGCGCGCGAGCGTACCCGACCAGACTCACCAGCGGATGCGTGCCGGTGAGGTCCGGTACGAGGCCCAGGCCCGTCTCACGCATGGCGAACTGCACATCGTCCGCGACGACACGCAGGTCGCAGGCGAGGGCGAGCTGGAAGCCCGCCCCGATGGCGTGCCCCTGCACGGCGGCGATGGAGACGAGGTCATTGCGCCGCCACCAGGTGAACGCCTCCTGGTATCCGGCGATGGTCGCGTCCAGCTCGGCGTCGTCGCTGCGCGCGAGGTCGATGAACGTCGGTTCCCCGGCGATCCCCTCGGGCGTGAACATCTGACGGTCCAGCCCCGCCGAGAACGACTTGCCCTCGGCTCGCAGCACGACCACCCGGACGGAACCGGGCAGCGCGCGTCCGGCCTCCGCCAGCGCCCGCCACAGAGCGGGGCTCTGCACATTGCGCTTGTCGGGGTTGGTCAGCGTCACCGTGGCGATCGCGTCGTCGACGGTGAGCCGTACGCCGTCCTTGTCGAGGACCGGGCCGTCCTTGTCGAGTACCGGGTCGAGCGAAGCCATGCGGCGCCTCCGATGGGTGCGGTCAGACGAGGATGCCGTACGAGGACATCCACAAGTGACTGCACAGTAACCACCCGGCCGATCAACCGACCGACCGGGTGGCCACCACCGAAGCCGATGGGCCGCCCGGCGTCAGGCCGTCGTGGCCTTCTTGCCCCGCGTCGCCCCGCCACGCCCTCGTAGCGTGACACCCGACTCGCTGAGCATCCGGTGAACGAAGCCATACGAGCGGCCGGTCTCCTCGGCCAGTGCCCGGATGCTCGCACCGGAGTCGTACTTCTTCTTCAGGTCTGCCGCGAGCTTGTCGCGCGCGGCGCCGGTCACCCGGCTGCCCTTCTTCAGAGTCTCGGCCACCCGTGCCTCCTCATGGGAAGTGCGCTCTGGTCTCCTCATGATCACCCCTCGGGGGCGGGATGGCCACCCATTCGGCAAGGTCCGTGCCACAAGGTTGTGACGACAGGAGCGGATCCCCACGAGTGGAATCCGATATTCCGCCCGGTCGTGTCCATACACCCGAACGGGTTCATCCGGGAACCACCAGGTCAGCGACGCGCGACGGCCGAGCCCTTGGGAGAGAAGGGCTCGGCCGTCAATTGCGTGTAGGACACACCCCGGTACGAGGAGATCTCACACAGATGATGGATCACGGATCGGCCGAATGATCCATACGCAGTGGATCATCCGTGCGGTCAACCGGGGCTGACCGCACGGATGCGGGCGTCAGGCGAGGGTGACGAGGTCGGCGTAGCCGGCGCCCCACAGGTCCTCGACACCGTCGGGCAGCAGGATGATCCGCTCCGGCTGGAGCGCCTCGACCGCGCCCTCGTCGTGGGTGACCAGGACGACGGCGCCCTTGTAGGTGCGCAGCGCGCCGAGGATCTCCTCGCGGCTGGCCGGATCCAGGTTGTTGGTCGGCTCGTCGAGCAGCAGCACGTTCGCGGACGACACCACGAGGGTGGCGAGGGCGAGACGGGTCTTCTCGCCGCCGGAGAGCACACCGGCCGGCTTGTCGACGTCATCGCCCGAGAACAGGAAGGAACCGAGCACCTTGCGGACCTCGACCAGGTCCATGTCGGGCGCGGCCGAGCGCATGTTCTCCAGGACCGTGCGGTCCGCGTCGAGGGTCTCGTGCTCCTGGGCGTAGTAGCCGAGCTTGAGACCGTGACCGGGGACGACGGCTCCGGTGTCCGGCTGCTCGACACCCGCGAGCAGCCGCAGCAGGGTGGTCTTGCCGGCGCCGTTGAGTCCGAGGATGACGACCCGGGAGCCCTTGTCGATGGCGAGGTCGACGTCGGTGAAGATCTCCAGCGAGCCGTACGACTTCGACAGGCCCTCGGCCATCAGCGGGGTCTTGCCGCAGGGCGCGGGCTCCGGGAAGCGGAGCTTGGCCACCTTGTCGGACTGGCGGGCGGCCTCCAGGCCGGCCAGCAGCTTGTCCGCACGGCGGGCCATGTTCTGCGCGGCGACCGTCTTGGTGGCCTTGGCGCGCATCTTGTCCGCCTGCGCGTTCAGCGCGGCGGCCTTCTTCTCGGCGTTCTGCCGCTCGCGCTTGCGGCGCTTCTCGTCGGCCTCGCGCTGCTGCTGGTAGAGCTTCCAGCCCATGTTGTAGATGTCGATCGCGGCGCGGTTGGCGTCCAGGTAGAACACCTTGTTGACGACCGTGTCGACCAGGTCCACGTCGTGCGAGATCACGATGAAGCCGCCGCGGTAGCTCTTCAGGTAGTCGCGCAGCCAGACGATCGAGTCGGCGTCGAGGTGGTTGGTCGGCTCGTCGAGCAGCAGGGTGTCCGCGTCGGAGAACAGGATGCGGGCCAGCTCGATACGGCGGCGCTGACCTCCGGAGAGCGTGTGCAGGGGCTGGCTCAGCACGCGGTCGGGCAGGTTGAGCGCGGCGGCGATGGTGGCGGCCTCGGCCTCGGCGGCGTACCCGCCCTTGGTGAGGAACTCGGTCTCCTGGCGCTCGTACTGCTTCAGGGCCTTCTCGCGGGTGGAGCCCTTGCCGCTGGCGATGCGCTGTTCGTTCTCGCGCATCCTGCGGATCAGCACGTCGAGACCGCGCGCGGAGAGGATGCGGTCGCGGGCGAGCACGTCCAGGTCGCCGGTGCGGGGGTCCTGCGGCAGATAGCCGACCTCGCCGGAGCGGGTGACGGTGCCCGCGGCGGGGATGCCCTCGCCGGCGAGGACCTTGGTGAGGGTGGTCTTGCCGGCGCCGTTGCGGCCGACGAGGCCGATGCGGTCACCCTTGGCGACACGGAAGCTGGCGTTCTCGATGAGGATGCGGGCACCGGCGCGCAGCTCGATACCGGAGGCGGAGATCACGGACAGACTCCAGGGCTGGTGTTCCCTGCTCGATCGGGGTCGAGAGCTTGGGGGAGGGCGGCGGGATGGACGGCTGAGGACGTTCCCGCCGTCTAATGCGCGAGGAGAATGGCCATGGGCCCCAGTCTAACGGGGGCGTGCAAGCGCTTTTCCCGTACGCGGTCGTCCGGCACTGTGATGCTCATTGCTGTCCGGCGCCGGAGGGCGGGCGCGGGGCGGGCGCGCGGAGGCGCTGTCGGTACCCGGTGCGAGACTGGGAGAAGGCCGGGTTTCCGGCCGGGACTGCGGGAGCCGGGGTTCCGCCCGGGACCGCGGGAGGGGTGAGTCGGGATGGCGGGCATGGACGGCAGGCGGCCGAGCATCTACCCGACGCTGCTGTACGCGGACGCGAGGGCGGCCATCAGAGAGCTCACGGAGGCGTTCGGCTTCATGGAGCTGTCGGTGTACGAGGGCGAGGACGGGTCGGTGCTGCACGCCGAGCTGGTGCAGGGCAACGGCGCGGTGATGCTCGGCTCGAAGGGCCACGGCGGCCCCTTCGACGAGGCCATGAAGGGGGCGGGCCCGAGCGCGGTGTACGTCGTCGTGGACGACGTGGACGCCCACCACCAGCGGGCCGCGGAGCACGGCGCGGACATCCTGATGCCCCCGACGGACCAGGACTACGGCTCGCGGGAGTACATGGCCCGTGACGCCGAGGGCAACATCTGGAGCTTCGGGACCTACGCCCCCGAGACGGCCCTCTGAGCGGCGCTCAGCTGCCTCCGGTGTGCACCTGGAACGCGGCACGGCGCACGGCCTTGGCGAGCGCCGGGTCCGGGTGGGCGGCGGCGAGCGCCACCAGGACCTGCACGGTGCGGGGGTGCCCCACCGCACGGACCTCGTCGAGAAGCGCGGGCACGGTGGCCTGCACGGCGGATTCCAGGTGGCGCACCAGCAGCGGGGCCTCGCCGTGGTCGGCGACGGCCGCGGCCGTGTCGACCCACAGCCAGGTGGCCTCCTCCCTGGTGAGCACCTCGTGCGCGTCCTCCGGGTCGGCGCCCTCCTGCTCGGCGAGCCAGATCAGCGCGTAGGGGCGCAGCGTGGTCTCCTCGGCGGCGGCCCGCACATCGGGTTCGGCGGGCGCCCCGACCACGCGCAGCGCCTCGAAGGCCAGGCCCCGCAGGAGGGCGTCCTCGCCGCGCGCGGCGTCCAGGAGTTCGGTGACGGCACTGCCGACGGGGCGGGCGGCGAGCCAGGCGCGGTACTCGGCGCGGGCCGCGTTCGGGCGGAGCCCGGCGCAGCCGCGCAGCATGTCCTCCGCGTTCTGCTCGATGTTGCCGGCGGGGCTCTGCGCGGCGACGCAGATCTGCTCCAGCTTGACCCAGACCGCCCAGCTGCCGAGCGGTGTCAGGGTGGCATGCCCGTCGGCGCGGGTGAGGGCTCCGACGTTGGCGAGCGCGTCGAGGGCCCAGTCGAGCAGGGGGGCGAGCTCGGTGTCCTCGGCGGGGTCCTGGACCGGTGCCGGTGCCGTCCCGGGGCCGGCGGGGGTGGCGCGGAGCTTCTCGCCGTAGGGGTGCGGGGCGGCGGGCGGTACGTAGGCGATCTCGCACCGTTCGGTGCGCAGTTCGGTGACCCGCTGCTCGAGGAGGTCGAGGAGCTGCTCGACGGGGACGGGCCCGGCGGACAGCTGGAGGAAGGAGAGCACCTGGGGCATGGCCGAGACGACCTCGGCGACGGCGGCGTGCTCACGGTCGGCGGGCTCGGGGTAGGCGAGCGACCAGGCGTCGAAGAGGGCGACCCAGCCGCGCAGGACCGCGGAGTCGTCACGGTTCCAGGCGCGCAGCCGCCAGCCGGGGCGGGCGATGTCGCCGTGCACCTCGACGAGGCCGGCGAGGCGGGCGGTGTCCCAGTCGGCGCGCACCTGAGCGGCGGTCAGGCCCAGGTCGGCGGCGGCTCGTTCGGCGGTCGCGTCGTGGAGGGTGCCCGTGCCGTCGGAGGTCGCGCCGTCACGACGCGGTCCGAGCGAGGTGTCGGCCCAGCGGGCGACACGGGCCGCGTCGGCCAGGCGGGCACGGGCCATCCCGGCCAGCTCCGCGGGCGGGGGTGTGCCCTCGGGGGGCCGGGGTGCGGGGCGGCGCGAGCGTCCCTGGGCCACCGCTCGGGGAGCGGCGGCCAGGGGACGCGGGCGGACGAGTCGGAGCCTGAAGTCGCGCGGGGTACGGGACGTCACAGGTGCAGTCTTCCGGTTGACGGTCCGAAAACCCAAACGGAATGTCACCGCGGGCGACAGGGCTGGCCAAGGCACTGCTTCCGGAAACGGGGTGCGAAGGCGGTGGTGCCCCCTTGGCAGGAGCTAAGCGGAAGGGGTTGCGGCGGGCGGGGCGGGCCGTGGGTTCGCGTCGGTGAGGACCGTGGGGCGCGTCCGGGCCCCGTGCCCCGTGGGGCGCGTCCGGGCCCCGTGGGCCGCGTCCGCGGGGGCCTGTGGGTCACATGAGGGGGGTCAGGAAGCGGCGCAGGGCCTCTTCGTAGGCCTCGGGGTCGGCGTTCCACATCGCGCCGTGCGGGGCGTCCCGCACCGTGTGCAGGGTGACGAGGTCGCTGCGGCGTTCCGCGAGGCGGCGCGAGGGTGCCCAGGGCGCGACGGCGTCGTCGGGACCGTGGAAGATGAGGGCCGGCACCGTGAGCTGGTGCGGGTCGGCGGGCCCGTGGACGTGGTCGCCGTACAGACCGGTGCGGCCCTGGGCGGCGCGGACGGCCAGCGGCAGCAGCGCGCCGGGGGTGCGGCGGGCCGCTGCGAGGGAACGCAGCGTGGCCTCCCAGTTGAGCACGGGCGAATCGAGGACCAGTCCGGAGATCCGTGCGCGCAGCGTGGAGCGCGTGGCGGTGCGCAGGGCCATGGTGGCTCCGGTGGACCAGCCGTACAGGACGACGCGCTCGGCGCCGTGGCGCATGGCGTGACGGATGGCGGCCTCGACGTCGCGCCACTCGCTCTCGCCGAGGTGGTTCAGGCCGTCCAGGGGGCGCGGTGCCCCGGGGTCGCCGCGGTAGGCGAGGTCGAGCACCGGGAACTGGTGGCGGTGGAGGAACTCCATCACGTTCATCGGCTGTTCCCGGGTGGTGCCGAGCCCGTGCACGGTGATCACCCAGGTGTCGCGGACGCTGGGTACGAACCAGGCGGGCAGTGCTCCGAGTTCACCCGGCACGTCGACGTCGGTGTGGTCGAGGCCGAGGGCGGTGCCTGGGTCGCCGATGTACAGGTTCGGGGTGAGCCACGCCCTGTCGCCGGGTTCCAAGGTGCCGTGGCTGACGCGCTCCAGGCGGCGTACGACGGTGTCGGCGGAGTGGGGGGCGGAGTTCAGAACCGGGCCGACCACCGCGTGGGAGCCGTCCCCGGACAGGCCGTAGAAGCCGGGGCGCCGGGAGGCCAGGTCGCGGGTGAGCGCGATCCGACCGGCCGCCGTGGAGTGCACGGTGAGGCGGGGTTCGGTGGGCAGCGGGCGGCCCGGCGGGGCCTTGAGCGCGGCGTTGCTGGCGAAGCGGCCCACGGCGATCCCGGCCGCGCCCGCGGCGATGGCTACGGTGGCGGCTGCGGCCGCCGCTTTCACAGTGCGCACTTGTCCAGTCTCCCGTTGGAGGTCGCCCCCGGCCAGCGGGAGGACGGCACGGGCGCTGTGCGGGGGCGCACCGTGCGTTCCCGGTCGCCGTCCCCTTCCACTGCTGCTACTGCTGCCCGTACCCCCGCAGACGCTCCTCAGCCTTCGCCAGCTGTTCCCGGGTGAGGAGCGCCGGGGTGAGGCCCGGCACCGACGACGCCGTCAGCCACAGCCGGCACATCCACTCCAGCTGTGCCGTGCGGTCGTACGCCTGGGTGAGCGACGATCCGTAGGCGATCGTGCCGTGGTTCCCCAGGAGGCACGCGGTGCGGTCCCTCAGGGCGCCGAGCATGTTCTCGGCCAACTCCTCGGTGCCGTAGGTCGCGTAGGGGGCCACCCGGACCGCGCCACCGAGCGCTCCCGCCATGTAGTGGATCAGCGGCAGCTCCGGTACCAGGGTGGAGACGGCCGTCGCGTGCACGGCGTGCGTGTGGACGACCGCCCGCGCTCCGGTGGCGCGGTAGACGGCGAGGTGCATCGGCAGCTCGCTCGTCGGCCGCAGGGAGCCGAGCACCTGCCGGCCGTCGAGGTCGACCGCGACGACGTCGCCGGGCGCCAGCCGTTCGTACGGCACTCCGGTGGGAGTGACCAGCACGGTGTCGCCGACGCGTACGGAGACGTTGCCGGATGTGCCGACGACCAGTCCGTCGGCCACGGTCCGGCGTGCGGTCGCGACGAGCTCGACCCAGGCCCGTGTGACCTCGTCCTGCGGGCCGGGCGTCCCCGGCCCGGCTTGCTCACGCACGTCGTCCCGTGTGTCCCGTTTGTCCGTGTCCCGTGCGTCACGCCGCTGCTCAGCCATGCCGCGATCCTCCCAGGCGGGCGCCGGGTCCACCGCCGGCCGGGCGGACTGTGGGCCCGGCGCCGCAGCGGCGGCGGTCGCGGCGGCGGTCGCCCTGACGGGCCCCCACACGGCCGGGGGTCCGGCGTCGGGGACCGGCGCCCGGCGCGGGCGTCATCCGGCAGCCCGCCGGGTGACCGAAATCTCTTCAACGGTCGCCTGACCGGCTGAAGAGGTTCGCCAAGGCCGGCCGAGGGCCTCACCCGGGCCTCCGGAGGCCGAAGTTCCGCCTTCGTTCGAGAGCAAGGGTGTCGCTGCCCGCCGTAACCCGAGGGACGATAGCCCGTTTGATACACCCCCAGGTATACATCAGTTCATCTTCTGTTCATCCAGGTTGCCTACGGTCCACTTGCCACTGACCTCCCACAGAAGCCTGGGTAAATGGAACACATCACGCTCCTCCTCGGAATCGTGATCGTCACCGCTCTCGCGTTCGATTTCACGAACGGTTTCCACGACACTGCCAACGCGATGGCGACGACCATCTCGACCGGCGCCCTGAGGCCCAAGGCGGCGGTGGCGATGTCCGCCGTGCTGAACCTCGTCGGCGCCTTCCTCTCCGTCGAGGTCGCCAAGACCATCTCCGGCGGCATCATCAACGAACAGGGCATCCGCGTCGAAGTGATCTTCGCGGCCCTGGTGGGCGCCATTCTCTGGAATCTGCTGACCTGGCTTCTGGGCCTGCCCTCCAGCTCCTCCCACGCTCTCTTCGGAGGTCTGATCGGCGCCGCCGTCTCCTCGGCCGGCTGGTCCGCCGTCAACGGCTCGACGATCGTCACCAAGGTCCTGATCCCCGCGGTCGCCGCACCGATCGTGGCGGGACTCGCCGCCATGCTGGCGACGCGCCTGTCCTACGCCGTCGGCAGCCGCGCCGACGAGAAGGCGACCGCGAAGGGCTACCGCGCCGGGTCGATCGCGTCGGCAGGTCTGGTCTCCCTGGCGCACGGCACCAACGACGCCCAGAAGACGATGGGCATCATCACCCTCGCGCTCGTGACCGGCGGCGTCATCGCCCCCGGCTCGAACCCTCCCACCTGGGTCATCATCTCCGCCGGCCTGGCCATCGCGCTCGGCACCTACCTGGGCGGCTGGCGCATCATCCGCACCCTGGGCAAGGGTCTGACCGACCTGGCTCCGCAGCAGGGCTTCGCCGCCCAGACCAGCGCGGCGACCGCGATCCTCGCCTCCTCGCACATCGGCTTCTCGCTCTCCACCACCCAGGTGTGCTCCGGTGCCGTCATGGGCGCCGGCCTCGGCCGCAAGGGCGGTGTGGTCCGCTGGTCCACCGCGACCCGGATGTTCGCCGCCTGGGGCCTGACCCTCCCGGCCGCCGGCCTGGTCGGCGCGGGCGCCGAACTCCTCACCAAGCAGGGCACATGGGGCACCGCCGCCACCGGTGTGCTGCTGATCGCGGGTGCCGCCGTCATCTGGAGCCTGTCCCGCCGCAAGCCGGTCACGGTCGAGAACGTCAACGACGTCGAGGCGGAGCCCGCGGGCGTCGTCACGACGGCCATCGCCGCGGTGAGCCCGCCCCCGGCGGGTCCGCTCGCCACGGCCGACACCGCCACGGACCCGGCCACCGACCCGACCGGACCGAAGGCCACGATCCCGGCCCAGAGCACCGGTCCGAAGGCCACCATCCCGGCCCGGACCCCCGACTCCTCCGCGGAGCCGACCAGCCCCGCGACGGTTTAAGGAAGCACACCCCTCATGAAGATCGACTGGGCAGCACTCGGCTCCGTCTTCGGCGTCAGCCTCGTGGTCACCGTGGCCCTGGTGGGCCTGTTCACCCTGGGCGTCGTGGGCCTCGCGAAGAAGGGGTCGCCCCGGGGCGGCGCCGCCCTCGCGGTCACCGGCGCGTACGCCTGCTTCGCGGCGTGCGCGGCGGCGGTGGCGTACGGGATCTATCTGATCGTGTCCTGACCCCGCACGACGCGCGTCCGTCCGCCCGGACTCTCCACGTCAAGCTCCCGCAGTGATCCTCACTGCGGGAGCTTGGCTTTTTGGTTGGGCATATACCGGTTTGCTACGTTCTACACCGCATCGCGACCACGTCGAAAAGACAGGTGTCAGAACGCAGGTGTCTGGCCGCCCACGCCCAACTCACCTAGTCTAGTGGGTGAGTTGCTGCTCGACGTCGGCCGCCCGACCAGTCCAGGACGACGTGTGGCAAGGAGCGACATGGCCAGGGACATCGATCCGAGCCTGAACCGACGCAGGCTCCGCATCGAACTGCGCAAGGCACGCGAGGACGCCGGTCTGACCCAGCGGGAGGCCACCGACGCGCTGGAGTGGTCCCTGTCCAAGCTGATCCGCCTGGAGGCCGGGACGGTCAGCCTGAGCGTCACCGACCTGCGCGCACTGCTCCAGCTGTACCACGTCACCGACCCGCAGCTGGTGGCCGAGCTCGAAGAGGCCGCCCGCGGGTCGAAGGGACCGTCCTGGTGGGCGCCGTACAACGACATGGTGCGGCCGCAGTTCGCCCAGTACCTGGGCTACGAGAGCGCCGCGACCTCGATCCGCTTCTACCACCCGTCCGTCGTCTCCTCGCTGTTGCAGATCGAGGACTACACACTGGCCCAGCTCGCGCCGCGCGAGAACGGGGACCTGGCCCGCCGCTCGGCGGAACTGCGCGCGACCCGACAGGAACGGATCTTCGACGGGAACAACGGGCCGGACGTGCACATCGTCCTGGACGAGGCGGTCGTCCGACGGGTCATCGGCGGGCCCGGGGTGATGCGCCGTCAGCTGGAGCACCTCAAGACGATCTCCCGGCATCCCCGGGTCACCCTGCGCCTACTGCCGTTCACGGCCGGCGCGCACTACAGCATGGGCGCGTCCTTCACCCTGCTCGGCTTCACGGACGGCGACGACCTGCTCTACCTGGAAGGCGCCACCGGCAGCGTGGCCAACCGCGACGACCTCGGTCTCACGGCCCGCTATCAGGAGTGCTTCGAGGACATCAGCACCAAGGCGTACGAGGGCGACCGGATGATCGAACTGATCGACGCGGTCAAGGAGAGTCTCGGCAACAGCTGAAGCCCGGGAAGGACGGCCCGGGCGGACAACGGGGAGGAAGACCCATGGCGGTGCTCGGGTTCCTTGAATGGTGCAGGCAGCTGCGCGTGTTCCGCTTCCCGGCGGCGGGTGAACCGCCCGGCTCCCCCGCGGCAGCCGCCGCCCCGGACGAGGCGAGGCCCCTCCCCGACGAGGCGGGGCCCCTACCCCAGGAACGGGACTTCCGCGGCGAGGGCGGAATGCACCTGTCCCCCACCCGTCTGCTGCTGGGCACCACATGCGGCAGCGTGCTGCTGCTCGGCATCGCCGTGTCGGCCCGGGTGGCGCCCCACCTCGGGCCGGACGCCCTGACCCCCCTGACCGAGACGGTACTGGGAGCGCTCGGCGCGGCCGTCGTCACCGCCCTCGCCGCACAGGTCGGCCGGGCCCTGCGCGGCCGACCGGGAGCGGCGCGACTCCCGGAGGTCAGCGGGTCCCCGAGCCCCGTGGACGAACCGTCGCCGCAGCCCGGTCGAGAACACGGAGACGTTCCGTGACCGGGGTGAGGCCCCACCACAGGCCGGCGCAGGCCGCCGCGACGATCGTCACCACCAACCACACCAGGGCCCGTGCCGTGGATCCCGGCACGAGCAGGGCGGCGAGCGCTCCGATGCCCACGGCGAACACCCCCGTGGTCAAGGAGAAGAGCGCCAGCGGGGCCGCGGCCGACAGCGCGGTTCGCGGGCTGTAGGGACCTCCCGCCCGCGCCGGCACTTCCTTGGCACTGTCCCCCATGCGAGCCCCTCCCGCCCTCTGGACGGACCTTCAGAAACCGTCCACCGCCGGGTCCTCGAGTCCAGCCAGCAAACCACACCACGCGGTACGGCGAAAGACGAGCACCGGGCCGGTGCGCCGTTTCGAGTCACGCACCAGTATGTGCGCCCCCTCCACGGCCACTTCGACACAGTCGGTGTTGTCACCTCCCGAATGACTGCTCTTCCGCCACACACGCACCGACCCCACCCTGCCGACCACACCGACCTCCGCTCATCAGTCAGCGCCCCGACCCGGCGTCCTCACCGCGACGCTCCCGAGCGCCGTGTTCCCCCGCTGCCCGGGGCAGCGAAGGCCGGCCACACCAGGGTCGTCTCCCCGCAACGAAACACCCAATGCCGCTCGTCGGCGCTCTCCGCGTTCGTCCCGCCGCTCCCCTAAGTGTTCCCAGGTTGCCCGTCAGGAATGAGCACGAAAGGCGCCGATTCGGGTGGCTGACGATATTTCGGCGGTGTGGGGCTCAGCACACCGCTGCATCGCAGGTCAAGAGCAAGTTGACGGGTGTTCGGGGCGCGTGGTGGACTGCCGGGGCCAATACGGCGGCAGGAGAGGAAGCCGGTGCGAGTCCGGCGCGGTCCCGCCACTGTCACCGGGGCACCACACGCCCCGGGAGCCAGGAACTCTCACCGCCGGTCTCGTCGAGCCAGGGCGTGGACACCCTGAGTGAGGACATATCGCCATGCGCGGCTGCCGATTGAGGTCCCGTACCCGGATCCTGCCCGACCCCACGCTCGGCTGAGCCGATGGGTGCCGATCGCGTCTTCGCGTACGGCGCCGCCGCCGGCCTCCTCGGCGACCTCCTGCTCGGCGATCCGCGCCGCGGGCATCCGGTCGCCGCGTTCGGACGGGCGGCGGGCGCCGTGGAGCGGGTGCTGTGGCGGGACCACCGCGGGTGGGGCGCGCTGCACACCGCCGTGTGCGTGGGGGGTGCTGTGTCGTCCGCGGCACTCGCCGCGTCGGCCGCACGCCCGTCCCGTACCGCCTCCGTGGCCCTGACCGCCACCGCCACCTGGGCCGTCGTCGGGGGGACGTCACTGGTGCGCGAGGCCCGGCTGATCGGGCGCGCCCTCGCGGCGGGTGACGTCGAGGGTGCCCGTGCCCGGCTGCCGCACCTGTGCGGGCGGGATCCGCAGGCGCTCGACGCCGACGGGATCGCTCGGGCCGTGGTCGAGTCCGTCGCCGAGAACACCTCGGACGCCGTGGTGGGCGCGCTGGTGTGGGGAGCCGTGGGCGGGGTGCCCGGGTTCGTCGGCTTCCGGGCCGTCAACACCCTCGACGCCATGGTCGGGCACAAGTCGCCCCGTTACCGCCGCTACGGCTGGGCCTCGGCGCGCCTCGACGACCTCGTGGGCTGGCCGGGGGCCCGGCTCACCGCGCTCCTCGCGGTGGCGACGGGCCCGGACCGGCGCGGAGCCGTGCGCGCCTGGCGCGCGGACGCCGGAGGGCACCCGAGCCCCAACGCCGGCCCCGTCGAGGCCTCGTTCGCGGGGGCGCTCGGGGTGCGGCTGGGCGGGACGCTGTCGTACGCGGGGCGGGTGGAGCACCGCCCCCTGCTCAACACCCGGGGACGCGCCGTCCGGGTCGACGACATCGAACGGGCGGTGCGGCTCTCGCGTCGGGTGACCGCGCTCGCGCTCGGCGTCACCGTCGCCGGGCGCCTCCTGGCCCGAAGGTTTCTCGCGAAGGGACGTACGTCATGAGCGGCGGTCTCCTCGTCGCCGGCACCACCTCCGACGCGGGCAAGAGCGTCGTGACCGCCGGGATCTGCCGGTGGCTGGTGCGGCAGGGAGTCAAGGTCGCGCCTTTCAAGGCGCAGAACATGTCCCTCAACTCGTTCGTCACCCGCGGGGGCGCCGAGATCGGGCGGGCCCAGGCGATGCAGGCGCAGGCCTGCCGGATCGAGCCGACCGCGCTGATGAACCCCGTCCTGCTCAAGCCGGGTGGCGAGCAGAGCAGCCAGGTCGTGCTGCTCGGCAAGCCGGTCGGTGAGCTGAGCGCGCGGGGCTATCACGGCGGGCGGCAGCAGCGGCTCCTCGGTACCGTCCTCGACTGCCTCGCCGAGTTGCGGGGCACCTATGACGCGGTGATCTGTGAGGGGGCCGGCAGTCCCGCCGAGATCAATCTGCGGCGGACGGACATCGTGAACATGGGCATCGCGCGGGGCGCGCGGCTGCCCGTGCTGATCGTCGGCGACATCGACCGCGGCGGCGTGTTCGCCTCGTTCTTCGGGACCGTCGCCCTGCTCTCACGAGAGGACCAGGAGCTGATCGCCGGGTTCCTGGTGAACAAGTTCCGCGGGGACGTCTCCCTGCTGGAGCCGGGCCTCGACATGCTGCGGGGACTCACCGGGCGGCGGACGTACGGGGTCCTGCCCTTCCGGCACGGCCTCGGGATCGACGAGGAGGACGGGCTGCGGGTGTCGTTGCGGGGCACCGTGCGGGAGTCGGCCGTCGCCCCGCCCGTCGGCGAGGACGTCCTGCGCGTCGCCGTCTGCGCGATCCCGCTCATGTCCAACTTCACGGACGTGGACGCACTGGCCGCCGAACAGGGTGTCGTGGTGCGGTTCGTGGACCGGCCGGAGGAGTTGGCGGACGCCGACCTCGTGGTGGTCCCCGGAACCCGGGGGACGGTCCGGGCCCTGGACTGGCTGCGGGAGCGCGGGCTCGCGGAGGCGATCGTCAGGAGGGCCGCCGAGGGACGGCCCGTGCTCGGCGTGTGCGGCGGTTTCCAGATCCTCGGCGAACGCATCGAGGACGACGTCGAGAGCCGCCGGGGCCGGGTGGACGCGCTCGGGGTACTCCCCGTACGGGTGCGGTTCGCCCGCGAGAAGACCCTCGCCCGGCCGGTCGGTGAGGCGCTCGGCGAGCGGGTCGAGGGATACGAGATCCACCACGGCGTCGCCGAAGTGACGGGCGGTGAGCCGTTCTTGGACGGCTGCCGGGTCGGCCACAGCTGGGGCACGCACTGGCACGGGGCCCTGGAGTCGGACGGTTTCCGGCGGGCGTTCCTGCGGGAGGTGGCGGCCGCCGCGGGCCGCCGCTTCGTGCCGGCCGCCGGCACGTCGTTCGCCGCGCTGCGCGAGGAGCAGCTCGACCGGCTCGGCGACCTCATCGAACAGCACGCGGACACGGACGCGCTGTGGCGGCTCATCGAGTCGGGCGCGCCGCAAGGACTGCCTTTCATTCCACCGGGAGCGCCCGCATGAGCACAGTGTTGTTGTTGTCGACCGCCGACACCGATCTGCTGGCGGCCCGTGCCTCCGGCGCGCCCTACCGGATCGGCAACCCGGCCCGGGTGGACGTCGCGGAGGAACTGCCGGGGCTGATCGAGGGCGCGGACATCGCCGTCGTACGGCTGCTGGGCGGAAAGCGCGCCTGGGAGGACGGGCTCGCCGCCCTCAGGTCCGCCGGCATCCCGACCGTGCTGCTCGGCGGGGAGGCCGTGCCCGACGCCGAGTTGATGGCCGAGTCCTCCGTGCCCGCGGGCGTCGTGGCGGAGGCGCTGCGGTACCTGGTCGAGGGCGGTCCCGCCAACCTCACCGAACTGGCCCGCTTTCTGTCCGACACCGTGCTGCTGACCGGCGAGGGCTTCGTCGAGCCGCAGAAGATGCCCGAGTACGGCGTCCACGGGGCGCGTGCGTGGGTGGAGGGCCGCCCCACCGTGGGCGTGCTCTTCTACCGCGCCCATGAACTCGGCGGCAACACCGCGTTCGTGGACACGCTGTGCGACGCCATCGAGGAGCGGGGCGCCAACGCCCTTCCGGTGTACTGCGGTTCCCTGCGCGGCGCCGACGCCGGTCTCTACGAGATCCTCGGCCGGACCGACGCGCTCGTCGCCACCGTCCTCGCCGCCGGAGGCACCCACGCCTCGCAGGCGTCGGCGGGCGGGGACGAGGAGTCCTGGGACGTCGGGGCGCTCGCCGATCTCGACGTTCCCGTGCTTCAGGGCCTGTGCCTGACCTCCTCACGCGCCGCATGGGACGAGTCGGACGCGGCCCTGTCCCCCATGGACGCGGCGATGCAGGTGGCGATCCCGGAGTTCGACGGCCGCCTGGTCACCGTGCCGTTCTCCTTCAAGGAGCAGGGCCCGGAGGGTGTGCCGGTGTACGTCGCGGACCCGGAGCGGGCCGCCCGGGTCGCCGGGATCGCCGTGCGGCACGCCCGGCTCAGGCACAAGCCCAACGCGGAGAAGAGGCTGGCGCTCGTCTTCACCGCCTACCCGACCAAGCACTCCCGGGTCGGCAACGCGGTCGGCCTGGACACGCCCGCGTCGGCGGTACGGGTCCTGGACGCCCTCCGGGACGCCGGGTACGGCCTGACCGAGTACCCGGCGGGCGGCGACGAGCTGATCCACCGGCTGATCGAGGCCGGCGGCCACGACGTCGAGTGGCTCACCGAGGAGCAGCTGGCCGCCGCGCCCGCGCGGGTGCCGCTCGCCGACTACCGCGCGTGGTTCGGCACGCTGGATCCCGACCTCAAGGACGCGATGGTGCAGGCGTGGGGCGAGCCGCCGGGCGGCCTGTACGTCGACGGCGACGACATCGTGCTGGCCTCCCTGCGGTTCGGGAACGTGGTGGTGATGATCCAGCCGCCGCGCGGGTTCGGGGAGAACCCGATCGCGATCTACCACGACCCGGACATGCCGCCGTCGCACCACTACATGGCGGCCTACCGCTGGCTGGAGAACACCTTCCGGGCCGACGCGATCGTGCACATGGGCAAGCACGGCACGATGGAGTGGCTGCCGGGCAAGGGCCTCGGGCTCAGCAGGGGCTGCGCGCCGGACGCCGTCCTCGGGGAGCTTCCCCTGATCTACCCGTTCATCGTCAACGACCCCGGCGAGGGCACCCAGGCCAAGCGGCGCGGGCACGCCACCGTCGTCGACCACCTGGTCCCGCCGATGGCCCGTGCCGACACCTACGGCGACCTGGCGAAGCTGGAGCAGCTCCTCGACGAGTACGCGCTCGTCTCCGACCTGGACCCGGCCAAGGCGCCCGCCGTACGGGCCCAGATCTGGACGCTGGTCAAGGCCGCGGAGCTGCACCACGACCTGCATGTGGACGAGCAGCCGGACGAGGACGAGTTCGACGAGTTCGTCATGCACATCGACGGCTATCTGTGCGAGATCAAGGACGTGCAGATCCGTGACGGTCTGCACATCCTCGGCGGCGGCCCGGTCGGCGAGCCCCGGGTGAACCTGGTCCTCGCGGTGCTGCGTGCCTCCCAGGTGTGGGGCGGGCGGGCGAACGCCCTGCCGGGGCTGCGGGCCTGCCTCGCCGCTCATTTCGGTCTGGTGGAGAAGGAGCTGCTGGCCGAGCCCGGTGCTCCCGTGAAGGTGCCGACCGAGCTGACGGACCTGGTGGACGGCCCCTCCCGTACCGCCTCGGACGCGATCGACCTGCTGGAGGTCCTGTGCCGCCGTGTCGCGCAGGGCATGGAGGAGCGCGCCTGGGACGTGTCGGCGGCGCCCGGGCTGGTGCGCGCGGTGCTCGGCGCGGACCTGGCGGACGGCGTCGCCGTCCTCGAGTTCGCGTGCACGGAGGTCGTGCCCCGGCTCGCGCGCACCACCGACGAGATCGGGCACATCCTCAAGGCGCTCGACGGCGGTTACGTCCCGGCCGGACCGTCGGGCTCCCCGACCCGGGGGCTGGTCAACGTCCTGCCGACCGGCCGCAACTTCTACTCCGTCGACCCCAAGGCCATTCCCTCCCGGCTGAGCTGGGAGGTCGGGCAGTCGCTCGCCGACTCGCTGGTCGCGCGGTACCTGGAGGACACCGGCGAGTACCCCAGGTCGGTGGGCCTGACCGTCTGGGGCACCTCCGCCATGCGCACCCAGGGCGACGACATCGCCGAGATCCTCGCGTTGCTGGGCTGCCGTCCGGTCTGGGACGACGCCTCCCGCCGGGTGACCGGCTTCGAGGTGATCCCCCTCGCGGAGCTCGGCCGCCCCCGTATCGACGTCACGGTCCGTATCTCGGGCTTCTTCCGTGACGCTTTCCCGCACGTCGTCGGGCTCCTCGACGACGCGGTGCGCACCGTGGCCGAGCTGGACGAGCCCACCGAGCGGAACTTCGTGCGCGCCCACGCCGACGAGGACACCGCCGCGCACGGCGACCGGCGGCGCGCCACGGCCCGTATCTTCGGCTCCAAGCCGGGCGCGTACGGCGCCGGGCTGCTGCCGCTGATCGACGCCCGCAACTGGCGCAGCGACGCCGACCTCGCCGAGGTCTACGCGGTGTGGGGCGGCTACGCGTACGGGCGCGGGCTCGACGGGAGGGCGGCGCGCGGGGACATGGAGACGGCGTTCAAGCGGATCGCCGTCGCCGCGAAGAACGTCGACACCCGTGAGCACGACCTCGTGGACGCCGACGACTACTTCCAGTACCACGGCGGGATGGTCGCCATGGTGCGGCATCTGACGGGAGCCAGCCCCGAGGCGTACGTCGGTGACTCTGCCGTGCCCGACCAGGTGAAGACCCGCACCCTGGGCGAGGAGACGCACCGTGTCTTCCGCGCCCGGGTGGTCAACCCGCGCTGGATGGCGGCCATGCGCCGCCACGGTTACAAGGGCGCCTTCGAGATGGCGGCGACCGTGGACTACCTGTTCGGCTACGACGCCACGGCGGGCGTGGTCGACGACTGGATGTACGAGAAGCTCAGCGCTGAGTACGTCTTCGACGCCGAGAACCGGGACTTCATGAAGAAGTCCAACCCCTGGGCGCTGCGCGGCATCACCGAGCGCCTGCTGGAGGCCGCGGACAGGGGTCTTTGGGCGGAGCCGGACGCGGACACGCTCGAGCGGCTGCGCGCCACCTACCTGGAGCTGGAAGGCGACTTGGAGGGCGACGAGAAGTGAGTACTCCCTTTCCGTTCACGGCCGTCGTCGGCCAGGACGACCTGCGGCTCGCGCTGCTGCTGAACGCCGTTTCGCCGGCGGTCGGCGGGGTGCTGGTGCGGGGCGAGAAGGGCACCGCCAAGTCCACTGCGGTGCGCGCCCTTTCTGCGCTGTTGCCGGAGGTGGACGTGGTGCCCGGGTGCCGCTTCTCCTGCGACCCCGCGGCGCCGGACCCGCGCTGCCCGGACGGGCCGCACGAGGCGGGCGCCGGGACGCGGAGGCCCGCCCGCATGGTGGAGCTGCCCGTCGGCGCCTCCGAGGACCGGCTCGTGGGTGCCCTGGACATCGAACGGGCGCTGGCCGAGGGCGTGAAGGCGTTCGAGCCGGGTCTGCTGGCCGACGCTCACCGCGGGATCCTGTACGTCGACGAGGTCAACCTTCTCCACGACCACCTTGTGGACCTGCTGCTGGACGCGGCCGCGATGGGCGCCTCCTATGTCGAACGCGAGGGCGTGTCCGTACGGCACGCCGCCCGCTTCCTGCTCGTCGGCACCATGAACCCGGAGGAGGGCGAGCTGCGGCCGCAGCTGCTCGACCGGTTCGGGCTGACGGTCGAGGTGTCCGCCTCCCGGGAGCCCGACCAGCGTGTGGAGGTGGTACGGCGGCGGCTCGCCTACGACGACGACCCCGAGGGCTTCGCGGCGCGCTGGGCCGAGGAGGAGGCCGCGGTACGGGCACGGATCGCGGCCGCGCGGGAGCTGTTGCCGTCCGTGCGGCTCGGGGACGGGGCGCTGCGGCAGATCGCGGCGACGTGCGCCGCGTTCGAGGTGGACGGCATGCGCGCGGACATCGTGATGGCGCGCACGGCCACCGCGCTGGCCGCCTGGGCCGGGCGGACCGATGTGCTCGCCGAGGACGTGCGGCAGGCCGCCCTGCTCGCGCTGCCGCACCGGCGGCGGCGCAACCCCTTCGACGCGCCGGGGCTCGACGAGGACAAGCTCGACGAGACGCTGGAGCAGTCCGGGGGCACCGGCGAGGACGACGACCCGGGTCCGGACGGCCCGGGCGGTGGGGGCGGCGGGCCGGCGCCGGACGACGGCCCACAGGCCGGCGGCGACACCGCCGCGCGGCCGGAGGCCGGGGAGAGCGGGCAGCCTCGGTCCTCCGGGTCCGGGGAGCAGCAGGCCGTCGGGGCCGGCGAGCCCTTCCGTACCAAGGTGCTGACCGTGCCGGGGCTCGGCGACGGCGCCGCGGGGCGGCGCTCGCGGGCACGGACCGAGCACGGGCGGACCACCGGGGCGCACCGGCCCCGGGGGGGCCTCACCAAGCTGCATCTGGCGGCGACCGTGCGGGCGGCGGCGCCGCACCAGCGGGCCCGCGGACGGTCGGGGCCCGGGCTCGTGGTGCGCCGGGACGATCTGCGGCAGGCGACGCGGGAGGGACGCGAGGGCAATCTCGTGCTGTTCGTGGTCGACGCCTCCGGGTCGATGGCGGCCCGGCAGCGGATGGGCGCCGTGAAGGGCGCGGTGCTGTCGCTGCTGCTCGACGCCTATCAGCGGCGGGACAAGGTGGGTCTGGTCACCTTCCGGGGGGCGTCCGCCGAGGTGGCGCTGCCGCCGACCTCGTCGGTGGACGCGGCGGCGGTCCGGCTCCGGTCGCTTCCCACGGGCGGCAGGACGCCGCTGGCCGCCGGGCTGCTGAAGGCCCATGACGTGCTGCGGGTCGAGCGGCTTCGGGATCCCGCACGGCGCGCCCTGGTCGTGGTGGTGACCGACGGGCGGGCCACCGGGGGCGCCGAACCGCTGGCGCTCGCGGGGCGGGCGGCCGGGCTGCTGGCCGCCGAGAGTGTCGCGTCCGTGGTCGTGGACTGCGAGTCGGGGCCGGTGCGGCTGGGGCTGGCCGGGCGGCTCGCCGAGGAGCTGGGCGGTACGGCGGTGACGCTGGACGAGCTGCGCGCGGACAGCATCGCCGGTCTCGTACGGGATGTGCAGGGGACGCAGAGGACCGCGAGGAGGGCCGCGTAATGCCGCAGGGACAGCCGAGTGTCGTGCCGGACGACGGACTGACGACCCGTCAGCGTCGTAACCGTCCGCTCGTCGTCGTGCACACGGGTGTCGGCAAGGGCAAGTCGACGGCCGCCTTCGGGCTCGCGCTGCGCGCCTGGAACCAGGGCTGGCCGATCGGGGTGTTCCAGTTCGTCAAGTCCGCCAAGTGGAAGGTCGGCGAGGAGAACGCGCTGCGGGTGCTGGGGGCGTCCGGGCAGGGCGGGACCGTCGACTGGCACAAGATGGGCGAGGGCTGGTCGTGGGTGCAGCGCGACCTCCAGGGGGACAACGCGACGAACGAGGAGAAGGCCCGGGAGGGCTGGGAGCAGGTCAAGCGTGACCTGGCCGCCGAGACGTACCGGCTGTACGTCCTGGACGAGTTCGCGTACCCGATGCACTGGGGCTGGGTCGACACCGACGAGGTCGTCGAGGTGCTGCGTGCCCGCCCCGGCACCCAGCATGTGGTGATCACCGGGCGGAACGCGCCCGAGGCGCTTGTGGAGTTCGCCGACCTGGTGACCGACATGTCCAAGGTGAAACACCCCATGGATGTGGGCCAGAAGGGCCAGAAGGGCATCGAGTGGTGATGTCCTCCCCGTCCGCCGTCCCGCGGCTGGTCGTCGCCGCGCCCTCCTCGGGCAGCGGCAAGACCACCGTGGCCACGGGGCTGATGGCGGCCCTCGCCGGGCGGGGGCTGGCCGTGTCCCCGCACAAGGTGGGGCCCGACTACATCGACCCCGGGTACCACGCGCTCGCGACCGGGCGGGCGGGACGGAACCTCGACGCGTACCTGTGCGGGCCGGAGCTGATCGCGCCGCTGTTCCTGCACGGCGCGCGCGGCTGCGACCTGGCCGTGGTCGAGGGGGTGATGGGGCTGTACGACGGGGCCGCCGGCGAGGGGGAGCTGGCCTCCACGGCGCAGGTGGCGAAGCTGCTGCGGGCTCCGGTGGTGCTGGTCGTCGACGCGTCCTCGCAGTCGCGGTCGGTGGCGGCGCTGGTGCACGGGTTCGCGTCCTGGGATCCGCAGGTGCGGATCGGGGGCGTGATCCTGAACAAGGTCGCGTCGGACCGGCACGAGGAACTCCTGCGGGACGCGCTGGAGGCGTCCGGGGTGCCGGTGCTGGGGGTGCTGCGCCGGGTGGCCGGGGTGGACACGCCGTCGCGGCACCTCGGGCTGGTGCCGGTGGCCGAGCGGCGGGCGGAGGCGGTCCAGGCGGTCGCCGCCATGGCCGAGCAGGTGCGTGAGGGCTGCGATCTGGACACGCTGTGCGCGCTGGCCCGGAGTGCGGGTGCGCTGCCGGACGCGGCCTGGGAACCGCCGGTCCGGGAAACCGGCGCACGGGACGTGGTCGCCGTCGCCGGTGGGCCCGCCTTCACGTTCTCCTACGCCGAGCACACCGAACTGCTCACCGCCGCCGGCGCCGACGTCGTCGTCTTCGACCCCCTGCGGGACGAGCGACTGCCGGACGGCACGGCGGGCTTGGTCATCGGCGGCGGCTTCCCGGAGGTGTACGCCGCCGAGCTGTCCGCCAACGAGCCCCTGCGCAAGGCCGTCGCCGAGCTGGCGCTCGGCGGTGCCCCGGTCGCCGCCGAGTGCGCCGGACTGCTGTACCTGTGCCGGGAGCTGGACGGGCAGCCCATGTGCGGGGTGCTCGACGCGAGTGCCCGGATGAGCGAACGGCTGAGCCTCGGCTACCGGGACGCGGTGGCCGTGAGCGACAGTGTCCTCGCCGTGGCGGGGACACGGATGCGGGGCCACGAGTTCCACCGGACCGTGGTCGAGCCCATGGCGGGGGCGGCTCCCGCATGGGGGGTGCGCGCCCCCGGGCGGCGCCTCGAAGGTTTCGTACAGCAAGGTGTGCACGCCAGTTATCTGCACACGCACTGGGCCGCGGCGCCCGGTGCAGCCCGTCGGTTCGTGGAGAGGTGCCGGACGTCATGAGCAGCAGGCTGATCGGAGTCGGGGTGGGCCCCGGCGACCCCGAGCTGGTGACCGTCAAGGGCGTCAACGCTCTGCGGACGGCCGATGTCGTCGTCGTACCCGTGATGGGTGCCCCCGACGGTGAGGACGGCGGGGAGCGCGGGCGTGCCGAGGCGACCGTGCTGCACTACGTGCCCGAGGAGAAGGTGGTCCGCGTCGTGTTCGCGCTCAACGAGCGCAGCGACCGGGCGCGGCGGGAAGCGGCCTGGGACGCGGCCGGGGAGCGTGTGGCCCGGCTCCTCGAACGGCACTCCGCCGTCGCCTTCGCCACCATCGGCGACCCCAACGTGTACTCCACCTTCACCTACCTCGCGCACACCGTCCAGGAGTCGGTGCCCGGCACGCGCATCGAGACGGTGCCCGGCATCACCGCCATGCAGGACCTTGCCGCACGGTCGGGGGCCGTGCTGGCCGAGGGCACCGAGCCGCTCACGCTCGTGCCCGTCACGGCCGGTTCCGCGGTGCTGAAGGACGCCCTGAGCGGCCCGGGTACGGTCGTCGCCTACAAGTTCGGCCGGCAGGCGCACGAGGTGGCCGAGGCGCTGCGCGAGACCGGGCGTGTCGACGACGCCGTGTGGGGCGCCTCGCTCGGGCTGCCGGAGGAGTCCATCCGGCCGGCCGCCGACCTCGACGGCGGCCCGCTGCCCTACCTGTCCACCCTCATCTCGCCGGCCCGGCGCGACGGCACCCGCGGCGGCAAGCTGTGACCGTCGGCGGATCAGTTCGCGAGGCCCACCAGCAACCAGACGAAGGCCGTGCCCGCGACCGTGCACAGCAGGGTCGAGCGGGAGGGGTGGACGTGGTGCGCCTCCGGGAGGATCTCGGCGGCGGCGAGATACAGCAGGATGCCGCCGAACAGCCCGAGATAGCAGCCGAGCAGCCGCTCCGGGACGGTGCACACCAGGGTGGAGGCGGCGCCCAGGACGGGCGCCGCCGCGTCGGCGAACAGCATCGCCAGCGCCTTGCGGCGGGCGTTGCCGTACAGCCTGGTGACCGTGTAGGCAGTGAAGCCGTCCGCGAAGTCGTGCGCCACGACCGCGCACGCGACCGTCACGCCCATGCCGTGGCCCACCTGGAACGCGGCGCCGACCGCGACGCCGTCCATGGCGCTGTGCCCGACCATCGCCGCGGCCGCCGTGAGGCCGACCTCGGGCGTCCGGTGCGGCGAAGTCACGGCCAGGCGTTCGTCCGCGCCGTGGGCGGCCTGCCGTGCGGCCAGCAGATGCTCCCCCAGATGGGCGAGGAGGAAGCCGGCCACGAACAGCAGCAGCGCGGCCGGTACGCCGAACACCGCGCCGCCCGCCGCACTCAGCGCCTCCGGCAGCAGGTCCAGGCCGACCACGCCGAGCATCAGACCACCGGCCAGGCCCAGCACCAGATGACGGCCGTCGGTCACGCGCTGTGCCGTCCAGCCGCCGGCCAGCGTCATCAGGAACGCGCCGAGCGCGACGAAGACCGCCATGAGCTCTTGCTATCCGATCGATCCCCGTGCGCGCAGGAACGGCGGCCGTGTGCGCACCCGTGTTTCGCACCACCCGAGTTTCCGTAGGAGAGGACCGATTCCCATGGCCGATGCCCCCACCGGCAAGGTGACCTTCGTCGGTGCCGGCCCCGGCGCCGCCGACCTGCTGACGTTCCGTGCCGCGCGCGCCATCGCCGAGGCCGACGTCGTGATCTGGGCGGCCAGCCTGGTGCAGGCGGAGGTCCTCGAGCACGCGCGCGAGGGGGCCGAGATCCTTGACTCGGCGACCATGTCCCTGGAGGACGTCGTCGCCGTGTACGAGCGGGCCCACGCGCAGGGCCTGCGCGTGGCCCGTATCCACTCCGGCGACCCGGCCCTGTGGGGCGGCACGCAGGAGCAGCTCGACCGGTGCGCCGGGATCGGCGTCGAGACCGAGGTCGTGCCGGGTGTCTCCGCGTTCTCCGCTGTCGCGGCGCTCGCGCGGCGGGAGCTGACAATCCCCGAGGTCGCCCAGTCGGTCGTGCTGACCCGGCTCGGCGGCGGCAAGACGCCGATGCCGCCCGGGGAAGAGGTACGCGAGTTCGCCCGGCACGGCACCACGATGGCGATCTTCCTGTCGGCGGCCCGCAGCGGCCAGCTGGTGCGGGAGCTGCTGGAGGGCGGCTATCCGACGACCACGCCGGTCGTGGTGGCCTACCAGGCGACCTGGCCGGAGGAGCTGGTGGTGAAGTGCACCATCGGCACGCTGGAGGACACCGTCAAGGAACACAAGCTGTGGAAGCACACCCTGTTCCTGGTCGGCCCGGCGCTCGACGCGCACGGCACCCGCTCGCACCTGTACCACCCCGGTCACTTCCACGGTTACCGCAGGGCCGACCCGGAGGCCCGCAAGGCCCTGCGCGCACGGGGCGCGAGCACATGATCACGGTCGTCGGCACGGGCACGGGGGCGCCCCTCCCCGCGGACGCGGTCGCCGGGGCGGAGCTGGTGGTGGGCGCCCGGCGGCATCTGACGGCCGCCCGGCTGCCCGAGGAGGCGGAGCGGCTCGTCCTCGGGCCGCTCGCACCCGCGCTCAACGCGATCGAGCGGTGTCTCGACAAGGGGCGCCGGGTGACCGTGCTCGCCTCCGGGGACCCCGCCTTCTTCGGGATCGTCCGCGCGCTGGCGGCACGGTTCGGGCCGGAGCGGCTGGACGTACGGCCGGGAGTCTCCTCCGTGGCCGCCGCCTTCGCGCGGCTCGGACTGCCGTGGGACGACGCGGTGGTGGTGAGCGCGCACGGCCGTGACCTGCGGACGGCGGTGCAGGTGTGCCGGGCGCGTCCCAAGGTCGCCGTGCTGACCGGCCCGGGTGCCGGCCCCGCCGAGCTGGGGGCGGCGCTCGTGGACGGCCCCGGCGAGCGGGTTCTCGTCGTGGCGAGCGCGCTCGGCGATCCGGAGGACGAGCGGGTGGAGCGCCTGTCGCCCGCCGAGGCCGCGGAGCGCGACTGGGGTGCGGCGGTCAGCGTGGTGCTGTGCCTGGACCCGGCGACGACGCTCGGGCCGGTGCGCACGGTGGCGGGGCCGGGGCCCGGTCCGGCCGCCTGGGCCCTGGAGGAGAGCGCCTTCGCGCACCGCGACTCGATGATCACCAAGTTCGAGGTCCGTGCCCTGGCGCTGGCCCGGCTGGGGCCGCGCCTCGGCGACCTGGTGTGGGACATCGGCGCTGGCTCCGGGTCGGTGGCGGTGGAGTGCGCCCGGCTGGGCGCGGCCGTCACGGCGGTCGAGAAGACGGCGGACGGTGTCGCGCGCATCGGCGCCAACGCCGCGGCGCACGGCGTCGACGTGCACGTGGTGCAGGGCGCCGCGCCCGGCGCGCTGGCCGGTCTGGACGAGCCCGACGCCGTGTTCATCGGGGGCGGCGGACGCGAGCTGCCCGCGATCGTGACCGCGTGCGCGCGGCGGGCCCGGCGGGCGGTGGTGATCGCCATGGCCGCGCTGGACCGTGTACCCGCCGCGCGCGAGGCGCTCGTCGCGGCCGGGTTCACCTGCGACGGCGTGCTGTTGCAGTCGTCGCGGCTCGCGCCGCTGCCGGGGGACGTGACCCGGCTCGCGGCGACCAACCCTGTTTTCCTGCTGTGGGGCACGCGGCCTCCGGCGCGTACCGAAGGAGTTGCTCAGTGATCGGCCTCATTTCCGCCACCGCGGCGGGGGCGGCTGCGCGGGACCGGCTGGCGGCTGCCTGGCCCGACCGGACCAGGGTGTACGACGGCCCGGTCGGGGACGCCGTGCGGGCGGCGTTCGCGCAGTGCGAGCAGCTTGTGTGCTTCCTGGCGACCGGGGCGGTCGTCCGGCTGGTGGCCCCGCTGCTCGGGGACAAGGTGTCCGACCCGGGCGTGGTGTGCGTCGACGAGGGCGGCCGGTTCGCGGTGTCCCTGGTCGGCGGGCACGCGGGTGGGGCCAATGAACTCGCCCGTGCGGTGGGTGAGGTGCTGGGGGCCGACCCCGTGGTGACGACCGCGACCGACGCGGTGGGGCTGCCGGGCCTCGACACGCTCGGGTTGCCGGTGGAGGGGGATGTCGCCGGAGTCTCGCGGGCGCTGCTCGACGGGGAGCCGGTGGCCCTGGCCGCGGAGGTGGACTGGCCGCTGCCACCACTGCCCCTCGCCCCGGACGGCCCGTACACGATCCGGGTCACGGACCGGGCCGTCGAGCCCGCCGCACAGGAGGTCGTGCTGCGGCCGCCGTCCCTGGTCGTCGGCGTCGGCGCGTCCAAGGGCGCTCCCGTCGACGAGGTCCTCGCACTGGTGGAGGGGGCGCTGCGGGACGCCGGGCTCTGCGCCGCCTCGCTCGCCGAACTCGCCACCGTCGACGCCAAGGCCGAGGAGCCCGGCATCCTCGGCGCGGCCGAGCGGCTCGGAGTGCCCGTGGTGACGTATCCCGCGGAGGAGCTGGCGGGGATCGAGGTCCCCAACCCCTCCGACGCGCCGCTCACCGCGGTCGGCACGCCGTCCGTCGCGGAGGCCGCCGCGCTGGTGAGGGGCGGTGAACTCCTCGTCCCCAAGCGCAAGTCGGCCGGGACTCCGGCGATGGCGACCTGTGCCGTCGTCCGCAGGCCGGGGCGCGGACGGCTCGCCGTCGTCGGGTTGGGTCCCGGCGCCCGGGACCTGCTGACGCCGCGTGCGCAGGCGGAGTTGCGGCGCGCGTCGGTGCTGGTCGGGCTCGACCAGTACGTCGACCAGATCCGCGATCTGCTGCGACCGGGCACCCGGATCCTCGAGTCGGGGCTCGGCGCCGAGGAGGAGCGGGCGCGCACGGCGGTCGCCGAGGCCCGCAAGGGGCACGCGGTGGCGCTGATCGGCAGCGGGGACGCGGGGGTTTACGCGATGGCGTCGCCGGCCCTGGCCGAGGCGTCCGACGACATCGACGTGGTCGGGGTGCCCGGGGTCACGGCGGCGCTCGCGGCCGGGGCGATCCTCGGCGCGCCCCTGGGCCACGACCATGTGTCGATCAGCCTCTCCGACCTGCATACCCCCTGGGAGGTCATCGAGCGGCGGGTGCGGGCCGCGGCGGAGGCCGACCTCGTCGTGACCTTCTACAACCCGCGCAGCCGTGGCCGGGACTGGCAGCTGCCGAAGGCGCTCGCGATCCTCGCCGGGCACCGGGAGCCGACGACGCCGGTCGGTGTCGTACGGAACGCGTCACGGCCGGACGAGTCCGGGCGGGTGACCACCCTGGCCGGTCTCGACCCGGCGACGGTCGACATGATGACGGTGGTTACCGTGGGCAACACGGCGACCCGTGAGATCGCGGGACGCATGGTGACGCCGCGCGGCTACCGTTGGCAGGAGGAGCCCAAGTGAACCGTGTGGTCCACCCGATCGAGCAGGAGTCCTTCCGGCGGCTGCGCGCGCGCCTGGACACCTCGCACTTCCCGCCGCTGACGCGGGCGGTGGTGGAGCGGGTCGTCCACTCAGCCGCCGACCTCGAGTACGCGACCGATCTCGTGCTGGACGAGGCGGAGTTGGTCAGGGCCCACGCCGCGCTGCACGACGGGGCACCCGTGGTCGTGGACGTCGAGATGGTGGCCGCCGGGATCACCCGGCGCGAGACGGTCTGCCGTCTGAAGGACGCCAGGTCCGGCCCCGGGCTGACGCGTTCGGCGCATGCGATCCGGCTGGCGTACGAGGACGTGGGCCCCGGAGCGCTCTGGGTGATCGGCTGCGCGCCGACCGCCCTGGAGGAACTGCTGACACTGGATGCCTCCCCCGCGCTCGTCATCGGTCTGCCGGTCGGTTTCGTCGGCGCGGCCGAGTCCAAGGCCGCGCTGCGCCAGAGCGGGCTGCCCGCCGTGAGCAACGTGTCCGAGAAGGGCGGTTCGGCGGTCGCCGCCGCCGCGCTCAACGCCCTGCTGTATCACCCCACTTCGAAGGAGAACCTGTGACCACCGCGCCGCCCGCCCTGCTCATCGCCGGCCACGGCACCCGGGACGAGGCCGGAGCCGAGGCGTTCCGCGACTTCGTGAGGGAACTGGGGCGCCGCCACCCGGAACTGCCCGTCGCGGGCGGCTTCATCGAGCTGTCGCCGCCGCCGCTGGGCGAGGCGGTGGCCGAGCTGGTGCAGCGGGGGGTGCGCCGGTTCGCCGCCGTGCCGCTGATGCTGGTGTCCGCCGGGCACGCCAAGGGGGACATCCCGGCGGCGCTGGCCCGCGAGAAGGAGCGGCACCCGGGGATCTCGTACACGTACGGGCGTCCGCTCGGCCCGCACCCGGCGTTGCTGTCGGTACTGGAGCGGCGGCTGGACGAGGCGCTGGGCGGCTCGGTCCGCACGCCCCAGGATCGGGCCGATGTGACCGTGCTGCTGGTGGGCCGGGGCTCCACCGACCCCGACGCGAACGCCGAGGTGTACAAGGCGGCGCGGTTGCTGTGGGAGGGGCGCGGGTACGCGGGTGTGGAGACGGCGTTCGTGTCCCTGGCGGCGCCGGACGTGCCGAGCGGCCTGGACCGGTGCGCGAGGCTGGGCGCCAGACGGATCGTGGTCCTGCCGTACTTCCTCTTCACCGGCATCCTGCCGGACCGGGTGCGCCTGCAGGCCGAGGGCTGGGCGGAGGCGCATCCGGACGTCGAGGTGCGCGCGGCGGACGTCATCGGGCCGGAGCCGGAGCTGCTCGGCCTGGTGATGGAGCGGTACGAGGAGGCGGTGAAGGGGGATCTGCGGATGAACTGCGACACGTGCGTGTACCGGATCGCGCTGCCGGGCTTCGAGGAGAAGGTGGGGCTGCCGCAGCAGCCGCACTTCCACCCGGACGACGACGGCCACCACCACGGTCACGGGCATCACCACCACGGTGGGCACACCCACTCCCATGCGCACTGAACACGAGGGCGGCCCGCACGACCTGCGGCACCACGGGGACGCCGAGGTCCGGGACGACGGGGCGGCGCTGTGCGACCTCGCGGTCAACGTGCGGGCGGGCACGCCCCCCGGGTGGCTGCGCGAGGTGATCGCCGGGTCGCTGGACGGGCTCGCGGCGTACCCCGACGGGCGGGCCGCCCGGGCGGCGGTGGCGGCGCGGCACGGGCTGCCCGCCGAGCGGGTCCTGCTCACGGCGGGCGCGGCGGAGGCCTTCGTTCTGCTGGCGCGCGCCCTGAAGGCGCGTCAACCGGTCGTCGTGCACCCGCAGTTCACGGAACCGGAGGCGGCGCTGCGGGACGCCGGGTATGCGGTGGACCGGGTCCTGCTGCGGCAGTCGGACGGCTTCCGCCTGGATCCGGTGCTCGTTCCGGAAGACGCGGACCTGGTGCTGATAGGCAACCCGACGAACCCGACGTCTGTGCTGCACCCGGCGGCCTCGATCACCGAACTCGCCCGCCCGGGGCGCACGCTGGTGGTCGACGAGGCGTTCATGGACGCGGTGCCCGGGGAGCGGGAGACGCTGGCGGGCCGCACGGACGTGCCCGGTCTCGTGGTCCTGCGCAGCCTGACCAAGACCTGGGGGCTGGCGGGTCTGCGCATCGGCTATGTCCTGGCCGCCCCCGGGACGATCGCCGCACTGGAACGGGCGCAGCCCCTGTGGCCGGTGTCCACGCCCGCGCTCGTGGCGGCCGAAGCGTGTGTGTCGCCCCGGGCGCGGGCGGAGGCGGCGCACGCGGCACACCGGATGGCGGCGGACCGCGCTCATCTGGTGGCGGGGCTGCGGGAGTTCGGGCCCGACGGGCTGCACGTGGTGGAGCCGGCCGAGGGCCCGTTCGTCCTGATCCGCCTGGCGCGTGCGGCAGCCGTGCGCCGCCATCTGCGGGACCTCGGCTTCGCGGTGCGGCGCGGGGACACGTTCCCGGGCCTGAACGAGGAGTGGCTGCGGCTGGCGGTACGGGACCGGGCGACGGTGAACCGCTTCGTGCAGGCCCTGGACCGTGCGGTGACGCTGGCCGGCCGGTGAAGGGGGAACGCCCCGCCGGCTGAGGCCGGCCCGGGTCAGCCGCGCCGTCGGCGCGCCAGGCCCACCGCCGATCCGCCCGCCACGATCAGCACGACCGCCCCGCCCACGACGTACGGCGTCAGTGCGCTCCCTCCGGTCTCCGCGAGGCCGGCCTTCTTCGCGGGCGCTCCCTGCGGCCTGAGGTCCTCGGCGGGGCGCGTGCCTGGGGCGGTGGAGGCCGCCGGTGCCTCGCAGGAGACACCGCCCAGCGTCAGCGCCCCCTGCACCTCCGCCACGTTCAGCTTCAGCGGATTCACGGAGACCGTCAGCCGCAGTGCGGAGGCCGCCGCCGTCCGCGAGGTCGTCCGGGTCGGGGACACCTCCAGCCGCACCTCCCCGACCCCCGGCACCTTCACCTGCGAGGGGCCGCCCGCAGTGACCCTCACCTTCCTGCCGAGGACCGTCACCGTACCCAGCAGGTTCGCCGTGGCGACCGGCTTCTTCCCGGCCTCGCACACGGCCTTGGAGGTGACGCCGTCGACCTCGATAAGGGACAGCAGGGGCAGCCCGGGCACATGGACCCGGGCGTGCGCGAGGCGGGTGGAGGCCTCCGCTCTGGTCGCGGACACCGTAGCCCTCGCCGTGGCGGCGTCCGCGGCGAGCACGGTGAACGGCCGCCCGCCGTCGACGCCGTCGAGGCGGGCGGACAGCGCGGTCCGGTCCGCGCTGTGCGGTGCCTCGACGGCGTTGAGGGACACGGTGAGCGGGACGTTCACGGTCTTGTCGAGCAGGGACACATCGAGTCCGGTGCGCAGCACGACGGCGCTCGCGCGCCCCTGGTTCTCGGTGGCGCCGGCGGAACCGGCGCCCGCGAGCACCGCGGGACCTGCGGCCAGGGCGGTGGCCACCGCGACAGTGGCCAGACGACGTGCGGGCATACGGAAAGTGGTGCCGTTCACGGGTTGGACCCCCAGAGAAGACAGGCTTGGGACCCGGAAAGAATCGCCGCCCCGGGAACGCACCGTCAGCGATACGGCACGGCTTCACCCCATCGGGGATCTTTCGCCCGTCTTTTCGAAACCCGCGGCACGTCTGTTCCCGTTCGCCTCCGGGACATCCCCCACACCGGGGGCGCGAGCGGGGCGCGGTCGTCGCACCTACCCCACGATCCGCCCGTTCAGCACCACCCGCCGCGGCGCCGCCAGCACCCGGACGTCCGCGCGTGGATCCGTCTCGTACACCACGAGGTCCGCGGGCGCACCCTCCTGCAGGCCGGGCCGCCCGAGCCACTGCCGGGCGCCCCACGTGGTCGCGGACAGGGCCCGGACCGGCGGGATGCCCGCGGTGACCAGCTCGGCCACCTCGCCCGCCACCAGCCCGTGCGCCAGGGAACCGCCCGCGTCGGTGCCGACGTACACCGGGATTCCGGCGTCGTACGCGGCGCGCACGGTGTCGTACCGCCGCTCGTGCAGCCGTCGCATGTGCGCCGACCACCGCGGGTACTTCGACTCCCCGCCGCGTGCGAGCGTGGGGAAGGTCGCGATGTTCACGAGGGTCGGGACGATCGCCACGCCCCGCTCCGCGAACAGCGGGATCGTCTCCTGCGTGAGGCCCGTCGCGTGCTCGATGCAGTCGATGCCCGCCTCGACGAGGTCGCGCAGCGAGTCCTCGGCGAAACAGTGCGCGGTGACCCGCGCCCCCAGCCGGTGGGCCTCCGCGATCGCCGCCTGGACCGCCTCGCGCGGCCAGCAGGCGGACAGGTCCCCGGCCTCCCGGTCGATCCAGTCGCCGACGAGCTTGACCCAGCCGTCGCCGCGCCGGGCCTCCTGGGCGACGTACGCGACCAGATCCTCGGGTTCGATCTCCCAGGCGTAGTTGCGGATGTAGCGGCGGGTGCGCGCGATGTGCCGGCCGGCCCGGATGATCCTGGGCAGGTCGTCGCGGTCGTCGATCCAGCGGGTGTCGGAGGGGGAGCCCGCGTCCCGGATCAGCAGGGTGCCGGCGTCCCGGTCGGTCAGCGCCTGTTTCTCGGCGACGTCCTCGGAGACCGGTCCGTGGGTGTCGAGGCCGACATGACAGTGCGCGTCGACGAGGCCGGGCAGGGCCCAGCCCTCGACGGTACGGACGTCCCGGGCCCCGGCCGGCCGGTCGTAGGAGATCCGGCCGTCGACCACCCACAGCCCGTCCCGGACCTCCTCCGGTCCGACGAGCACCCGTCCCTTCACGTGCAGCACCGCGTGATCGCTCATGTACCGCACCCTAGTCCGCCGGCTACTCGCTCTTGCCCGCCCGGTCGGATACCTCCTCCACCTCGGCCATCGCGGGGTCGAGGAGCCGGGAGAGGAAGTGCCGGGTGCGCTCGTGGCGGGGATTGCCGATGACCTGGCCGGGGGTGCCGTCCTCGACGACCACGCCGCCGTCCATGAAGACGACCCGGTCGGCGACCTCCCGCGCGAAGCTCATCTCGTGGGTGACGACCATCATCGTCATGCCCTCGTCGGCGAGCATCCGCATCACGGCGAGGACGTCGCCCACCAGCTCGGGGTCGAGCGCGGAGGTCGGCTCGTCGAAGAGCATCACCTCGGGGCCCATGGCGAGCGCGCGGGCGATCGCCACGCGCTGCTGCTGGCCGCCGGAGAGGGAGGAGGGGTAGGCGTCCGCCTTCTCGGCCAGGCCCACGCGCCGCAGGTTCTCGGCGGCGGTCCGGGCGGCCTGTGCCTTGTCCCGCTTGAGGACACGGCGCTGCGGCAGGGTGAGGTTCTCGGTCACCGTGAGGTGCGGGAAGAGGTTGAACTGCTGGAAGACCATGCCGATACGGCGGCGTGCGGCGTCGATGTCCACGTCGGGGTCGGTCAGCTCGGTGCCGCCGACGAAGACCTGCCCCCCGGTGGGCTCCTCCAGGAGGTTCACACAGCGCAGCAGGGTGGACTTGCCGGAGCCCGACGGGCCGATGACACAGACCACCTCGCCCTGGCCGATCTCCAGGTCGATGCCCCGCAGCACCTCGTTGTCGCCGAAGGACTTGTGCAGGTCCTGGATCCGGATCTCTGGGGTACGGCTCACTTGACGGCCTCCTGGGCCTTGGCCTCCATACGGCGCACGACGAAGCCGAGCGGGATCGTGACCAGCAGGTAGCACAGGCCGGCGACCAGGATCGGCGTGGAGTTCGCGGTCTGGCTGGCCAGGTCGCGACCGAACTTGGACAGTTCGCGCTCCTCCAGGGTGACGCCGAGGAACAGCACCAGCGAGGAGTCCTTGAAGAGCAGGACCAGCTCGTTGGTGAGCGGCGGGAGGATGATCCGGAACGCCTGCGGAACGATGATCGAGACCATGGCCCGGGCGGGCGAGAAGCCCAGCGAACGGGCCGCCTCCATCTGGCCCTTGGGCACGGCCTGGATGCCCGCGCGGATGGTCTCCGCCATGTACGCGGCCGACACCAGGCCGAGCGCGAGGGCCACCTTGCCGTAGGTGCCGCCGACGATCTCCGTCCCGGGGAAGGCCAGCGGTACGGCGACCCCGACGAAGATGAAGATCAGCAGGGCGGGCAGGCCGCGGAAGATCTCGATGTAGATGCCGGCGACCCAGCGGTAGGGGCCCACGGACGACAGCCGCATCAGCGCGACGACCATGCCGAGAACCAGGCCGACGACAAAGCCGGACAGGGTGTACAGCACGGTGTTCTTGAGCGCCAGGGTGATGACGTCCGGGAACATCTGCCGGGCGATGTCCGTCTGCGCGAACTGGTTGCCCAGGCGCCCCCAGTCCGCCGAGACCGCCAGGGCGATCACGGCGGCCACGAAGACGGTGTACTGGGCGCCGCGCGAGAGCCGGCGCCGGCGGCGCCGGGTCAGGCCCTTCCTGCGCGGTGCGACGGCGGGACCGGCCACGTCCGTGGGGTCGCTCATGAGGCCGAGGGCGAGGCGACGGAGGCGTCGTACGGGCCGATCCACTGCTCGTACAGCTTCTTGTACGTGCCGTCGGCCTTGGCGTCCGCGATCGCCTTGTTGACGGCGGCGAGGAGCTTGGTGTTGCCCTTCTTCACCGTGAAGCCGTACTGCTCGCCGGTGCTGAGGTTGTCGACCACCTTGAAGGCGTTCGCGTTGGCCTTGTCCTTGAGCCAGCCCTGGACGACCGGGAAGTCGATGATGACCGCCTGCACCTGGCCGGTGCGCAGGCCGTTGAGGACGGCGTCGGAGGACTCGAAGGAGATCGGGTCGAAGCCCTGCTTCTTGGCGTAGTCCTCGCCGGTGGTCTGGGCCTGGGCGCCGAGCTTCTTGCCCTTGGCCTTCAGACCGGCCAGCGAGTCGACGCCGCTCTTCTTGTCGACCAGGACGGCCTGGGTGGCGTCGAAGTACGGGTCGGAGAAGTCGACGTTCTTCTTGCGCTCGGGGGTGATGGTCATGCCGGCCGCGGCCAGGTCGCACTCGCCGGAGTTGAGGAACGCCCCGGTCTTGAAGTTCTCGAAGGGGGTGTCGAGGATCTGCTGCTTCACCCCGAGGTCCTTGGCGACCAGGTCGACCAGCGAGACGTCGAAGCCCTGCACCTTGCCGTGGATCTCCGACTGGAAGGGCGGATAGGGCAGGTGCGTGCAGGTGGTGAGCTGGCCCGCCTTGACGAGGTCGACCCCGCCGGCTGCCGTCTTGCCGGCGCTGCCGCCGCTGCCGCTCGAGGTGCAGCCGGCCACGAACACGGCACCGGCCGTCGCGGTGATGGCGGCCAGGGTGCGGGCCCGGCGCCCGAGGAGCGTCTTCACGGGGGACCTCTCTGTGGGGGTGGGGAGATGTGCGGGATCCGATTATAAGGAGAAGTTTGAGTCCCTCAAATTAATCCGATGGCTCGACGGCCATCCAACCTAAGAACCAAGCGGTCGAAAGGGTGAAACACCCGGCGGTTACCCTCGACTTCGTCGATCCCGTGACCGAAGAGAGCACCGCCGTGACGCACCCCTTCCTCGACCTCCCCCCGCTGAGTGCCGCCCGCTTCGCCTCGATCGAGGACCGCGTGGCACGGCTGCTGTCCACCGAGCAGGACGTTGTGATCATGCAGGGTGAGGCACTGCTGCCGCTGGAGGGCGCGATCCGCGGGTGCGCCGGGCCCGGCACGACGGCACTGAACGTGATCACCGGACCCTATGGGCAGACCTTCGGCAACTGGCTGCGGGAGTGCGGGGCGAGCGTGTACGACCTGGCCGTGCCGTTCCACACGGCGGTCACGGCGGCGCAGATCCGCGAGGCCCTCGCCGAGCACCCGGAGATCGACTTCGTGTCGCTGGTGCACGCCGAGGCGGCGACCGGCAACACCAACCCGGTCCCGGAGATCGGCGCGGTGGTGCGGGAGCACGGCGCGCTGTTCTATCTGGACGCCGTCGCGTCCATCGGCGCGGAACCGGTGCTGCCGGACGCATGGGGCGTGGACCTGTGCGTGATCGGGGCGCAGAAGGCCCTGGGCGGGCCGGCGGGTGTGTCGGCGGTGTCGGTGAGCGAGCGGGCGTGGGCGCGGATGGCGGCGAACCCGAGGGCGCCACGCCGCTCCTATCTGTCGCTCCTCGACTGGAAGGAGCGCTGGATCGACGGCGGCCGCACGGCCCTGCTGCACGCACCGGCCCAGCTGGAGATGCTGGCCCTGGAGGCGTGCGTGCAGCGGATCGAGGCTGAGCGCCTGGACGCCGTGACGGCCCGGCACCGGTCCGCCGCCGCGGCGACGCGGGCGGGGGCGCTGGCCCTGGGCGGCGGCCTGGAGCCGTATGTGCACAAGGCCGCGGAGGCGGCTCCGGTCGCCACGACCCTGCGGACCCCGTCGGGTGTCAACGCGGCGGAGCTGGTCGCCGCGGCGCTGAAGACGGGTACCGCCCTGCCGCTGGCCGCGGGCGGGGGTGCGCTGGCGCGGGAGATGGTCCGGGTCAACCACTACGGCCCCGACGCCACGCTCGAGGTCGTGCAGGCGAGCCTGACGGCACTCGGGACCGCGCTGCGCGAGTGCGGGGCCCAGGTGGACCCGGCGGCGGCCCGGCAGGCGGCCGCCGCGGCGTGGCCGCGGGGCTGACGGCACGCCGTGACGGGCCGTGGGCCCCGCCTCCCGGCGCGGCCCTCGGGTGCGCCACGATGCGGCACGCCGTGATCACCCCCGCCCACATTGAATACCGGCATTGCATCCGGAACTTTTACACGGCATTATCGAATTAACTCAAGGATAGAATCCCACATTCTTCTGCCCGATCTTCCGCAGGCTAAACGCAAAGATTCTGCGAACGTCGGGCGGTGTAATTCGAGCAGATCTCGTGTGGATCACGAGGGTGTGACCGACTCCACACTCTGCCCTTTTTGCCCGGTATTTTCCGGGCATTTTCGGCGTTACCGCACCCGATGTCGCGTGCACGCTCGCGCCCGCGCGATAACACACGCATCGTCCACCCGTAACCCCGCACGGCGATGCAATTTTCAATTCTGCTGGGTAAGTTCCAACGACATGACCGCCGCACAAGCAGACCTGCAAGCGGAATTCCTGGAAATGCCGGAAGGGCTGCGGATCGACCGTCCGGAGGTGGCGGACGGGGCCGCGCTCTGGCGCATCGCCAAGGACTCCGGAAAGCTCGACCTGAACTCCTCCTACAGCTATCTGCTGTGGTGCCGTGACTTCGCCGGCACCTCGGCCGTGGCACGCAGCGGACCCGACGGTCGGCCCGTCGGTTTCGTCACCGCCTATCTCCGGCCCGACCGCCCGCGCACTCTCCTGGTGTGGCAGGTGGCCGTGGACGCCGACCAGCGCGGGCGCGGTCTCGCGGCGCGGCTGCTCGACGGACTGACGGCACGGGTCGCGGACGAGCACGGGGTCACCGCGATCGAGACGACCATCACCCCGGGCAACACCGCCTCCGAGCGCCTGTTCATGTCGTACGCCCGGCGCCACGGCGCGGCCGTCGAGAGGGAGATCCTCTTCGAGACGGGCCAGTTCCCCGACGGACCGCACGACCCCGAGGTCCTCTACCGCATCGGCCCTCTTTCCGTCTGACTCCCCCACGACATCCCCCTCCCCCCACGAGGCCCTTCCGCCCCGCCTGTACTCCCCGGACCCACTCCCCACACGCACGAGGAGCGATTTCGCCGTGACCATCACCCAGCCGGACCTCAGCGTCTTCGAGACCCTGGAGTCGGAGGTGCGCAGCTACTGCCGCGGCTGGCCCACCGTCTTCGACCGCGCCCAGGGCAGCCGCATGTACGACGAGGACGGCCACGAGTACCTGGACTTCTTCGCCGGCGCGGGTTCCCTCAACTACGGCCACAACAACCCCGTGCTGAAACGGGCGTTGATCGACTATCTGGAGCGGGACGGCGTCACCCACGGCCTCGACATGTCGACCGGCGCCAAACGGTCGTTCCTCCAGACGTTCCAGGATCTGGTGCTGCGGCCCCGCGACCTGCCGTACAAGGTCATGTTCCCGGGGCCGACGGGCACCAACGCCGTCGAGTCCGCCCTCAAGCTGGCCCGCAAGGTGAAGGGGCGCGAGGCCATCGTGTCCTTCACCAACGCCTTCCACGGGATGTCCCTGGGCTCGCTCGCCGTCACCGGCAACGCCTTCAAGCGCGCCGGGGCCGGGATCCCGCTCGTGCACGGGACGCCCATGCCGTTCGACCACTACCTGGACGGCCGGGTCCCCGACTTCCTGTGGTTCGAGCGGCTGCTCGAGGACCAGGGGTCGGGGCTCAACCAGCCCGCCGCCGTGATCGTGGAGACCGTGCAGGGTGAGGGCGGCATCAACGTCGCCCGCGCCGAGTGGCTGCGGGGACTCGCCGACCTGTGCGCGCGCCGTGACATGCTGCTGATCGTCGACGACATCCAGATGGGCTGCGGCCGTACCGGCGCCTTCTTCTCCTTCGAGGAGGCCGGGATCGTGCCGGACATCGTCACCGTGTCCAAGTCCATCAGCGGCTACGGGCTGCCGATGTCGCTGTGCCTGCTCAAGCCCGAACTGGACGTCTGGGAGCCGGGCGAGCACAACGGCACGTTCCGCGGGAACAACCCCGCGTTCGTCACGGCCACCGCCGCTCTGGAGACGTACTGGGCCGACGGGTCCGCCATGGAGAAGCAGACCCGGGCCCGCGGCGAGCAGGTCGAGCAGGGACTGATCTCCATCACCGAGGAGAACCTCGCCGACGTCAAGGAATACCGCGGGCGCGGACTGGTGTGGGGCCTGGAGTTCCACGACAAGGAGCGTGCCGGGCGGGTCGCCCGCCGCGCCTTCGATCTCGGGCTCCTCGTGGAGACCTCGGGCCCCGAGAGTGAGGTCGTCAAGCTGCTGCCCGCCCTCACCGTCACTCCGGACGAACTGGACGAGGGCCTGCGCACCCTCGCCCGAGCCGTCCGGGAAACCGTCTGACAAGGAGGAGGAACACCACCGTGATCGTTCGCTCGTTCAAGGACATCGAAGGCACCGACCGGCACGTGAAGGCGGCGTCCGGGACCTGGGAGAGCAAACGGATCGTCCTCGCCAAGGAGCGGGTCGGCTTCTCGCTCCACGAGACGGTCCTGTACGCCGGGACCGAGACGTCGATGTGGTACGCCAACCACATCGAGGCCGTCGTCTGTGTCGAGGGTGAGGCCGAGCTCACCGACCAGGAGACCGGGAAGACGTACTCGATCACCCCCGGCACCATGTACCTCCTCGACGGGCACGAGCGGCACACGCTGCGCGTCAAGGAGGACTTCCGCTGCATCTGCGTGTTCAATCCGCCGGTGACCGGACGGGAGGACCACGACGAGAACGGCGTCTACCCGCTGCTGACCGAGGAGGTGTGAAGTGACCGTGACGACCACCGTCACCGACCTGTACCCCAGCCGCGGCACCACCGAGGTGTCCGTCCCCCGTCAGGACCCGGTCGTCTGGGGCTCCCCCGACACGCCCGGACCGATCGCGACCGCCGATCTCCAGGCGTACGAGCGTGACGGCTTCCTCGCCGTCGACCAGCTGATCACCCCTGACGAGGTAGAGGTCTACCGCCGTGAGCTGGACCGGCTCGTCGCCGACCCGGCGATCCGCGCCGACGAACGGTCGATCGTGGAGCCGAAGTCGAAGGAGATCCGGTCCGTCTTCGAGGTCCACAAGATCAGTGAGGTGTTCGCGAGGCTGGTCCGCGACGAGCGCGTCGTCGGCCGGGCGCGGCAGATCCTCGGCTCGGACGTGTATGTGCACCAGTCGCGGATCAACGTCAAGCCGGGCTTCGGGGCCAGCGGCTTCTACTGGCACTCCGACTTCGAGACCTGGCACGCCGAGGACGGCCTGCCGAACATGCGGACGGTGTCCGTCTCGATCGCGCTGACCGAGAATCACGACACCAACGGCGGGCTCATGATCATGCCGGGTTCGCACAGGACGTTCCTGGGGTGCGCCGGGGCCACGCCGAAGGACAACTACAAGAAGTCGCTCCAGATGCAGGACGCGGGCACGCCGTCCGACGAGGCGCTGACCGAGATGGCGAGCCTGTACGGCGTCAAGCTGTTCACGGGGAAGGCCGGTTCGGCGACCTGGTTCGACTGCAACTGCATGCACGGCTCGGGGGACAACATCACCCCGTTCCCGCGGAGCAACGTCTTCATCGTGTTCAACAGCGTGGAGAACGCGGCGGTGGAGCCGTTCGCGGCACCGGTGCGGCGGCCGGAGTTCATCGGGGCGAGGGACTTCACGCCGGTGCGCTGAGCCGGCGTGACCCCGTAGGACCGCGGGCCGGGGCCTTCTCGTGTGGGACGAAAGGCCCCGGCCCGTTCGTCATCCGGCCAGCGCCTCCAGCAGCCGGTCCACGTCCTCGGGCGTGTTGTACAGGTGGAAGGCGGCCCGCAGATTGCCCGCGCGGTCGGAGACCTCGATGCCCGACCCGCTCAACTCGCCCTGCCGTGGGCCGAGTCCGGGCACGGAGACGATCGGGGAGTCCGGCGCCGGGAGAGGCTCGTGGCCCAGCGATCGCAGTCCGGCGCGGAACCGCCCGGCGAGAGCCAGGTCATGGGCCCGTACGGTGTCCACGCCGAGTTCCTCGAGGAGTTCGAGGGAACAGCGGGCGCCGGCGTAGGAGAAGAGGGCGGGGCTCTCGTCGAAACGCCGGGCCGAGTGGGCGAGTTCCTCGACCGGGCCGTAGCAGCTGTCCCAGGGCCGCTCTCCGGCGACCCAGCCGGCGAACACCGGGCTGAGTCCGCCGAGGTCCTCCGGGACGGTCAGGAAGGCCACGCCCCGCGGGCACAGCAGCCACTTGAAGGCGACGGCGGCGACGTAGTCGTACGCGTCCGCGTCGAGGTCCAGCCAGCCGGCGGCCTGCGACGCGTCGATGTACGTACGCGCTCCGTGCTCGTGCGCCGCGGCGCGGATCGCGGGCAGGTCGGCGATCCGGCCGTCCGCCGACTGCGCCGCGCTGACGGCGACCAGCGCCGTTCCGGGCCGCACCGCCTCGGCGACCTGCTCCAGAGGGACGCTGCGCACCTTCAGATCGCGACGGACGTGGAAGGGGTTCACCACGGAGCTGAAGTCGCCCTCGGCGGTGACCACCTCGGCCCCCTCGGGCAGCGAGGCGGCGATCAGCCCGGTGTAGACGGCGACCGAGGCCCCTGCCGCCACCCGGGGGACGGGGATCCCGGCGAGCCGGGCGAAGGAGGCCCGGGCGGCCTCGACGTCCGCGAACATGTCGGTCGGCTGCCCGGCGGCCGCCGACTCCAGGGCGGTCCGCATGGCCTGCACGGTGCGGGCCGGCAGCAGCCCGGTGCTCGCGGTGTTCAGATAGGTGTTCTTCGGGGCGAACTCGGCACGGACGAGGGTCTCGAAGGTCTCCATGGGACCACTGTGCGGCCCCATGAGGTCACAGTCCATTGCGGATTCTTGCGCGGTACCGCTAAGGAACCCTTATACAACCGCGGTGACCTGCGTCTTTGCTCAGTTCTGCGGAACCGCGCAGCCGTCCGGTCCGCAGGCCTCCGCTCCGCCGTCGTCGACCAGCCGCAGCGGGGAGCGCTCGCCCCACGCCTGCGTCAGCGCCTGGGTGAAGACCTCGGCGGGCTGGGCACCGGAGACGCCGTACGTGCGGTCCAGGACGAAGAACGGCACGCCGTTCGCGCCCAGCTCGGCGGCCTCGCGCTCGTCGGCGCGCACGGCGTCGGCGTACGCGGTGGGGTCGGCGAGCACCTCACGGGCTTCCTCGGCGTCGAGTCCGGCCTCCACGGCCAGCTCCACCAGCCGCTCGTCGCCCTCCGAGAAGACGGAACGCTCCTCGGCGAAGTTCGCCCGGTAGAGGATCTGGATCAGCTCGTCCTGCCTGCCCCGCTCCTTGGCGAGGTGCAGCAGGCGGTGCATGTCGAAGGTGTTGCCGTGGTCGCGGCCGGTGGTGCGGTAGTCCAGGCCCTCGGCGGCGGCCTGCGCCCCCAGGTTGTTCTCGCCGGCCTGCGCCTGCGCCTCGCTCATCCCGTACTTCTTGGACAGCATCGTCAGAACCGGCTGGACGTCGCCCTTGGCGCGGTGCGGGTCCAGCTCGAAGGAGCGGTGCACCACCTCGACCTCGTCCCGGTGCGGGAAGGCCCCGAGCGCCTTCTCGAAGCGGGCCTTGCCGACGTAGCACCAGGGGCAGGCGATGTCGCTCCAGATCTCGACGCGCATGTGTTCGGCTTCTCTCCAGTCCGTACGGGCGCGGAGCCTCCCTCCGCGCCGTACGTGAACATTCAAGCGGCCGGTTTCATTCCCCGGGGGCCGGCCGCTCGATGCCGACTGCTTTCCGGTTCCACTCCCGCCCGGGCGACGTCCCTGTCAGCTGCCGTCGCGCAGCTCGGCGGGCCAGCTCGGCCTGAACTCGATGTGGTCGTACGTGACCACGCACCCCTCCCCCAGCGGCGACTGCGTCATGAAGCCCACCAGGGCCGCATCCGTCTCCTTCTCGTCGGCCAGGGTGAACAGACGGACGAACGTCCACAGCTTCCCGTCCCGGGACGCGTGGAAGGCGAACGCCCGGCCGGTTCGGCTGACCCGAAGCCAGACCGAACTGCCGTCCACCGTGAAGGAGTTCGCGTCGTCGGAGTGGCCCCGGGTGACCACGGTGCAGACGGTCGGCACGTCCGGCGAGTACTCAAGGCACAGCTTCGCCCAGGACCGCTCCCCCACGTGCACATACAGCACACCCGCGTCGAAGGACGCCCCGAAGCCGACCGTGACCCGGGCGACGAGCTGGAAGTCGCCTTCGGGCGCGCCGAGGAGCCGGGGCGCGTCGGAGGCCGGGTCCAGCCCCTCACCGGTGGGCGGCACGAAACGGTCCTGCCGGGCGCCCGCCCAGCCGGTGAGCACCCCGTCCTCGTAGGACCAGTGGCCGTCGGGCCCGTACGTGCGGAGCGGGAAAGGGAGTTCGGGAAGTTCGAGGTCCATGCGGTCAGTCTCCCAGGCCCGGCCCCGCCGGAGGGGCGCCTCAGCGTTCCAGGCGCCCGTTGAACCGTCGCGGCAGCCCCAGCGGGTTGTCGTCCCGCAGCTCAGGCGGAAGCAGGGCTTCGGGGGCGCCCTGGTAGACGACGGGCCGCATCCACCGCTCGATGGCCGTGCCGCCGACCGATGTGGAGGTGGAGGTCGTCGCCGGGTAGGGACCGCCGTGGTGCTGGGCGGGTGCCACCGCCACCCCCGTGGGCCAGCCGTTCACGAGGACGCGGCCCGCGAGCGGGGTCAGCTCCGCGAGGATCTCCGCGCCGCGGCCCTCGCCGGCGGCCTCCTCGGTGGACAGGTGCACGGTGGCCGTGAGGTTGCCGGGAAGCCGGGACAGCACGGCGTTCGCCTGGGTCTCGTCCTCGTACCGGGCCACCACCGTGACCGGACCGAAGCACTCCTCGAGCAGCAGGTCGTACGCACCCTCGGCGGTCAGCTTCCCGGCCGGGACGGTCAGGAAGCCCGGGCTCACCGTGTGCTCGCCGTCCGCGCCCGGCGTCACCGGGGACTCCACGTCCGGGAGTACGGCACGCTCGGCGACCCCGGCGAGGAAGTTGTCGCGCATGCGGTGGTCCAGCAGGACCCCTCCCTCGACGTCGCCGACGGCGTCCGTCAGGGACTTCACGAGCCGGTCGCCCGCCGCGCCCGCGGGGGCGAGGACCAGGCCGGGCTTCACACAGAACTGCCCGACGCCGAGCGTCATGGAGCCCGCGAGCCCCGTCCCGATCGCCTCGGCGCGCTCGGCGGCCGCCGCCTCGGTGACCACGACCGGGTTGAGCGAGCCCAGCTCGCCGTGGAAGGGGATCGGCACGGGGCGCACGGCCGCCGCGTCGAAGAGCGCACGGCCGCCGCGTACGGAACCGGTGAACCCGGCCGCCGCGACCAGCGGGTGCCTGACCAGCTCGACGCCCGCCTCGAAGCCGTGGACGAGCCCGATGACGCCCTCGGGGATGCCGTGTTCGTCGGCGGCCTCGCGCAGCGTCCTCGCGACCTGCTCGGACAGGGCGGGGTGGTCCGGGTGGGCCTTGACGACCACCGGGCAGCCGGCCGCCAGCGCGCTCGCGGTGTCCCCGCCGGCGACCGAGAAGGCGAAGGGGAAGTTGGAGGCGGAGTAGACGGCGACGACGCCGAGGGGGACCTTGTAGCGGCGCAGGTCGGGGATCGGCGGGGTCGCCGTGTCGTCGGGGTGGTTGATGATCACGTCGAGGAAGCCGCCCTCGTCGACGATGTCCGCGAAGGCCCGCAACTGGTAGCAGGTACGGGCGAGTTCGCCGGTGAGGCGGACCGGGCCCAGCGCGGTCTCGGCGTCGGCGGTCTCGACGAGCCGGTCCCCCGCGGCCTGGAGCCGGTCGGCGGCGGTGCGCAGGAAGGCGGAGCGGACCGTGCGGTCCGCGAGGGCTCCCCGTGCGGCGTGGGCCGCCCGGACGGTGGCGTCCACCGCCTGGGCCGAGGCCTCCACCGCAACCTGTTCACGCTGCTTCCCGGTACGGGGGTCGACACTCCAGACTGGTGCTGCTGCTGCCACCGCGGGTCCCTCCAGACGTCGTACCGCGTTCGTCCGTCACTCATCAGCGGCGTTCGATATACTGAACGCCGTCTCTGATGATGAATAGCTGCGCGGAGACTATATCTCCGGCTTCCCGTCGAACGAAGGGGTCAAGGCGATGTCGGCAGGCGAGACAGGCGGCGGGGCACAGGTCAAGTCCGCGGTGCGGACGGTGGAGTTGCTCGAATACTTCGCCGGCCGCCCCGGTATGCACTCCCTGGCCGCGGTGCAGGAGGCGGTGGGCTACCCGAAGTCCAGCCTGTACATGCTGCTGCGCACGCTCGTGGAGCTGGGCTGGGTGGAGACGGACGCGACCGGCACACGCTACGGCATCGGGGTGCGTGCGCTGCTGGTCGGCACGTCCTACATCGACGGCGACGAGGTGGTGGCGGCGGCCCGCCCCACCCTGGACCGGCTGTCGGACGACACGACGGAGACGATCCACCTGGCGCGGCTGGACGGCACGAACGTGGTGTACCTCGCGACCCGCCAGTCACAGCACTATCTGCGGCCGTTCACCCGGGTCGGCCGCCGGCTGCCCGCCCACTCGACCTCCCTGGGCAAGGCGCTGCTGAGCACCTACACCGACGAGCAGGTCCGCAAGATGCTCCCCGAGACGCTCCCCGCCCTGACCGAACACACCATCACGGACCGGGAGAAGCTCATCGAGGAGCTGCACCAGGTCCGCGAGCAGGGCTTCGCCGTCGACCGCGAGGAGAACACGCTCGGGCTGCGCTGCTTCGGAGTCGCCATCCCCTACCGCACCCCGGCCCGCGACGCGATCAGCTGCTCCGTCCCGGTGGCACGGCTGACGCCGGCCCACGAACAGATGATCAAGGACGCGCTGTTCGACGCCCGGGATCGGCTGACGCTGGCGACGCGGAGGCTGTGACGTGGAGATCGCGCTGCGCGAGGTCCAGGACAGCGACCTGCCCGTCTTCCACCGCCAGATGAACGACCCCGTGGCGCTCCGGATGGCCGCGTTCGTCCCCGAGGACCTGGCCGACCGGGCGGGTTTCGACGCCCGCTGGGCACGGCTGCGGGGCTCCCCGGACGTCGACGTGCGGACGGTACTGGCGGACGGCGATGTCGTGGGTCACGCGGCGGTGTACGGCGAGCCGGGCGAACGCGAGGTGACGTATTGGATCGACCGTGCCCACTGGGGCCGGGGCATCGCCACCGCGGCCCTGCGGATGCTGCTTGAGCAGGTCCCGGAGCGCCCGCTGTACGCCCGGGCGGCCGCCGACAACGCGGCCTCCGGCCGGGTCCTTCGCAAGTGCGGCTTCGAGGAGACGGCCCGTGCCAGGGGATACGCCCACGCCCGCGGCGGGGAGATCGAGGAGGTCGTCCTCGTCCTGAAGGGCTGAGTGGCGGCCCGCCGCCGCCCAGGGGCGCGGGCGGGCCCGTTCATGAAGGCCCGATGAGAAAACGGGGCGGAAGGGAACGATCGACGCGTTCCCGTTCGTCTTCCGACCGGGATGAACAAGACGATCAGACGCGCATCGGTCTTCGTGCTGCTCCTCGTGTTCGCTCTGCTGGTCAGGGCGACCTGGGTGCAGTTCTACGACGGCAAGGCGCTAGCGGACGACAAGGACAACCGGCGGAAGGCGATCGCCACGTATGCGGCGCCGCTCGGGAACATCATCGTGGCCGGCCGGTCGATCACCGGCTCGGCGCGGACGAACGGCAGCGACCTCGCGTACAAACGCACGTACACGGACGGCAAGCTGTACGCGGCGGTGACGGGCTACGCCTCGCAGAGTTACGCGCCGACCCAGCTGGAGGGCATCTACCAGGACCTGCTCAACGGCACGGACACCGGCCTGAAGACCGCCATGGACACGGTCACCGGCAAGCGGGCCGACCCGGGCAACGTGGTGACGACCATCGACCCGGACGTCCAGAAGGCGGCCTACCAGGCACTGGGGGACAAGAAGGGCGCGGCCGTCGCGATCGATCCCAGCACCGGCCGGATCCTCGCGGTCGTGTCGACCCCGTCCTACGACCCGTCGTCGCTGACCCACGCCGACACCGCCGGGGCGGCCTGGAAGCGGCTCAACGCCGACCCGGACAAACCGCTCACGAACCGTGCGCTGCGCCAGCCGCTCCCGCCGGGCTCGACGTTCAAGCTGGTCGTCGCGGCGGCCGCGCTGGAGGACGGGCTGTACTCCTCGGTGGACCAGAGGACGGACAGCCCGGACCCCTACACACTGCCGGGCACGACCCGCGGCCTGTCCAACGAGAACCCGAACGCCCCCTGCAAGAACGCCTCGATCCGCGTGGCCCTGCGCTACTCCTGCAACAACGTCTTCGGCAAGATGGCCGTCGACCTCGGCCAGGACAAGGTCAGGGCGATGGCCGAGAAGTTCGGCTTCGACGACGACCGGCAGGAGGTGCCGGTGCGCGCGTACCCGAGTGTGTACCCGAAGGGCATGGACCAGGCGCAGACGGCCCTGTCGGGCATCGGGCAGTTCGACGTCACGGCCACCCCGCTTCAGATGGCCATGGTGTCGGCGGCGCTGGCCGACGACGGGAAGCTGGTGTCGCCGCACATGGTCGCGCAGATCACCGACAGCGGCGGCGATGTGCTGAAGAACTACGACGACAGCGCGGGGACCCGGCGGATCGTCAGCTCGTCGACCGCCGAGCAGTTGCAGTCCGCGATGCGGACGGTGGTCGAGCAGGGCACCGGCACGAACGCGCGGATCCCCGGCGCGACGGTGGGCGGAAAGACGGGTACGGCCCAGCACGGCGAGAACAACAGCAAGACGCCGTACGCCTGGTTCACGTCGTACGCGAAGTCCGACACCGGTGGCAAGGCGGTCGCCGTCGCGGTGATGGTCGAGCAGTCGGACGCGGCACGGTCGGAGGTCAGCGGCAACGGACTGGCGGCGCCGGTCGCCAGGGCCATGATGCGGGCGGCGTTGCAGCGATAGGCCCGGTGGGGGCGGCCCCGGAGGGCGGGCTCGTCCCCTCCGGGGCCCCGGCTCACTTGACGCCGAGGATCTGCTCCACCGGATCGATCGCGAAGTAGACGAGGAACAGCGCCGACACGCTCCACAGCAGCCAGTTGACCTCCTTGGCCTTGCCGAGGACCGCCTTGATGAGGACGTACGACAGGAACCCGGCGCCGATGCCGTCGGTGATCGAGTACGTGAACGGCATGGCGGCGATGGTCAGGAAGGCCGGGATGGCGATCTCGTACCGGTCCCAGTCGATGTGCTTGACGTGCGTCATCATCAGGAAACCCACGGCGATCAGGGCGGGTGCCGCCGCCTGGAGCGGCACGATCGTCAGCAGCGGGGTGAGGAAGAGCGCGAGGCCGAAGAGGCCGCCGGTGACCAGGTTGGCGAAGCCTGTTCGGGCACCCTCGCCGACGCCGGCCGCGGACTCGATGTAGGCGGTGTTGGACGAGCCGGAGGCGACACCGCCGGCCACCGCGGCGGCGCCGTCGATGAACAGCACCCGGCCGATGCCCGGCACCTTGCCGTTCTCGTCGAGCAGCCCCGCCTCGGCACTGATGCCGACGATGGTGCCCATCGCGTCGAAGAAGTCCGACAGGATCAGCGTGAAGACCAGCAGGACGACGGTGAGCGCGCCGGCCTTCCCGAAGGCGCCGAACAGACTGAAGTGACCGACCAGTCCGAAGTCGGGGGTGGCCACGATCGTGTCGGGCACCTTCGGAGTGGTCAGGCCCCAGCTCTTGACATCGGCCACGGAGTCGATGGCGATGGCGACGACCGTCATGGTCACGATGCTGATCAGGATCGCGCCTTTGACCCTGCGCGCGAGCAGGGCGATCGTCAGCAGCACACCGAGGCAGAACACCAGCACGGGCCAGCCGGTCAGCCGTCCGACGGCCCCCAGCTGCACCGGCACCGTGCTGTGGGCGGCGTCCGGGATGCGGCTGACGAACCCGGCGTCGACGAAGCCGATGAACGCGATGAAGAGGCCGATGCCGACGCCGATGGCCTGCTTGAGCTGCTGGGGAATCGCGTTCATGATCGCTTCCCGGAGTCCGGTGACGACCAGCACACAGATCACCACACCCTCGATGACGACCAGACCCATGGCGTCGGCCCAGCTCATCAGCGGGGCGAGCTGGAAGGCGACGACGGCGTTGAGGCCGAGGCCCGCGGCGATGGCGAGCGGCAGATTGCCTCCGACGCCCATGACCACGGTCATCACACACGCGACCAGGGCGGTCGCGGTGACCAGCTGGCCCGCGTCCAGGTGATGGCCGAACTTGTCCTTTCCGCTGCCCAGGATGATCGGATTCAGGACAAGGATGTAGGCCATGGTGAAGAACGTGGCGAAGCCGCCGCGTATCTCCCGGCCGAGGGTGGAGCCCCTCTGCGAGATCTTGAAGAACCGGTCGACACCGTTCACCTCGAGCGGTGCGGTGTTCGGCCGTTCGGCCACCTGCTGTCTGTCGGGCATGGCGACACTCCTCGTTGCCTGGTAACCGATGCGGGATGCTGGCTGGATTGTTCCCTCGGCGCATCCGTTTCAGGTTTTCTCCGTGTTACGGAATCAGGGAGCGGTCGACGGCGACATCGGGGAACACCGTCCGCGGGGGCAACCCCGGCCGCGTCCCCACCGTCCTACTGGGCGAGGCTGCCGGCCTGAGCCCCCCTCGGCCGGTCAGAAGGAACGCCCCCGCCGGTGACGACCGGCGGGGGCGTTCGCCCGGGTGAGCCCTAGCTCACGAAGTACGTCGGGTTCGGCAGCTTGTACGCCTTGTCGGCGTAGCCCCCGTCGAGGTCCGAGTACTGGTCGCCGAAGTTGGCGATGATGTCGTACCCGAGGTCCTCGATGTGCTTGCGCGTGCCGGACTTGTACTGGACGGTCGTGCAGTTCCAGGTGCCCGGGGTGGCGCAGTCCTTGAGGTAGGACGGCGGATTGGCCGCGTCCTTGAGGAACATGTGGCCGGCGTCGAGGTTGATGTCGGCGCCGGTCTTCTTCAGGTTCTCGACGGCGGCGGAGCGCTGCGACTCCTTGAGGCCGGAGTTGTAGAAGACCTCCACGCCCCTGGACTCGGCGTACCGGACGAGCGCCGGGGTGCCGGGGACGGCCGGGCGGTCGGCCCGGGCCACGTAGTCGCCCCACGTGGTCGAGTTGTACGTGTAGTTGGTCTTCTTCTCGTAGTCGAGGCTGAGCAGCAGCGTGTCGTCGATGTCGAAGACGACCGCGGGCTTCTCGCCGTGGTGGTGTGCCTTGCGGGCCGCCTTGTCGATGTAGCGCTCGGCGGCCGACTCGATGTGCGCCAGGTCCTTGGCGTACGGGCTGTCCGGGGACGCCTGGTAGACGCCGTTGCTGTCGAGCGTGGCGCCGTAGTAGGTGTCGATGTCCTTGACCAGGAGCCCGATGTTGTAGGGCTCGTGGGTGGAGTTCGCCGTCGACTGACCGGCTGTGGCCGCGCCGGCGCCGTACAGGGCCCCGCCGGCGACGGCACAGGCGGCGACGAGGGCCGCGATGCGAAGTGGCTTATGCATGACAGGTTTTCTACGCGCGTCACCCCTCCGAGCGCGAGGTCCGTTGCCCGATCGATACTTTCGCCGGGTGGGGTACTCACCCCGCGTACGGGTCCGGCACCTTCCCGGGCCGCGCGAGGAACTCGAAGTCACAACCGGTGTCGGCCTGGGTGATCTGGTCGGTGTAGAGGGCGCCGTAGCCCCGCTCGTACCGCACGGGCGGCGGCGCCCACCGCGCCCGACGGCGCTCCAGTTCCTCGTCGTCCACGTTGAGCCGCAGCATCCGCGCCTCGACGTCGAGGGTGATCGAGTCACCCGTGCGCACCAGCGCCAGCGGTCCCCCGACGTACGACTCGGGTGCGACGTGCAGCACGCACGCACCGTAACTGGTGCCGCTCATACGGGCGTCGGAGATCCGCACCATGTCCCGCACGCCTTGCTTGAGCAGGTGGCCGGGCAGGGGCAGCATGCCGTACTCGGGCATCCCGGGACCGCCCTTGGGCCCGGCGTTGCGCAGCACCAGCACACTGTCGGCGGTGATGCCGAGGGACGGGTCGTCGATGGTGCGCTGCATGGTCCGGTAGTCGTCGAAGACGACCGCGGGGCCGGTGTGCCGTAGCAGGCGCGGCTCGGCGGCGATGTGCTTGATGACGGCACCGTCCGGGCAGAGGTTGCCGCGCAGCACGGCCACTCCGCCCTCGCCGGCCACCGGGTTGTCCCGGGGACGGATGACGTCGTCGTCGTGCACCCGCGCGGTGGCGATCTGTTCGCGCAGGGTGTCGTACGACACGGTCGGCCGGTCCAGGTGCAGCAGGTCCGGGATGCGGGAGAGGAACCCGGGCAGGCCGCCGGCGAAGTGGAAGTCCTCCATGAGGTACGTCCGTCCGCTCGGGCGGACGTTGGCGAGTACCGGGACCGTGCGGGCGATGCGGTCGAAGTCGTCGAGGGTGAGCCGGACCCCGGCGCGGCCCGCCATGGCGATCAGATGGATCACGGCATTGGTGGACCCGCCCAGTCCGAGGACCGTGGTGACCGCGTCCTCGAAGGCCTCGCGGGTGAGGATCTCGCTCAACCTGCGGTCCCGGTGGACCAGTTCGACGATCGTCCTCCCGGCCCTGGCGGCCATCCGCTCGTGCCCGGAGTCGACGGCCGGGATGCTGGACGCGCCCGGGACGGTCACGCCGAGCGCCTCGGCGGCGGCGGTCAACGTGGAGGCCGTCCCCATGGTCATGCAGTGCCCCGGCGAGCGCGCGAGTCCGCTCTCCAGCTCCGCCATCTCGCAGTCGCCGATGAGCCCTGCGCGTTTGTCGTCCCAGTACTTCCACATGTCGGTGCCGGAGCCCAGGACCTCGCCCCGCCAGTGACCGGGCAGCATGGGACCGGCCGGCACGAAGACGGTGGGCAGGTCGACGGAGGCGGCGCCCATGAGGAGCGCGGGCGTGGACTTGTCGCAGCCGCCCATCAGCACGACCCCGTCGACGGGATAGGACCGCAGCAGTTCCTCGGTCTCCATCGAGAGCAGATTGCGGTACAGCATCGGGGTCGGCTTCTGGAAGGTCTCGCTGAGCGTGGCGACCGGGAACTCCAACGGGAAGCCTCCGGCCTGCCACACGCCCCGCTTCACGGCCTGGGCGCGGTCACGGAGGTGGACGTGGCAGGGGTTGATGTCGGACCAGGTGTTGAGGATCGCGACGACGGGCTTGCCCAGGTGTTCCTCGGGCAGGTAGCCGAGCTGGCGGGTGCGGGCCCGGTGGCTGAAGGAGCGCAGCCCGTCGGTGCCGCACCACTGATGGCTTCTGAGGTCCTCCGGGCCTCTCCGCGGGAGGCTCATGCCGGCCACCCGGCGGCGATGGCGGCGACCTCGGCGCGCGCTTCCTCGGGCAGGGTCCTGCTCGGCGGGCGCACGTCCCGGCGGCACAGGCCGAGGGAGGCGAGGGCCTCCTTGACGACGGCGACGTTGTCGGCGGAGCCGTTCGCGGCGCGCAGTTCCTCGAAGCGGCGGATCCGCTCCCACACCTTCATGGCGGCCGGGTGGTCTTCGGACCGGAGTGCTTGGAGCATGTCCAGCGAGACGGCCGGTGCGACGTTCACTAGTCCGGACGTGAAGCCGGTGGCCCCGGCCGAGAAGTACGAGGGGGCGTACGGCTCCGCCAGACCCGCCACCCAGGTGAAGCGCTCCAGCCCGGCGTCCCGGGCGAAGGCGGCGAAGCGGACGGCGTCGGGGACGGCGTACTTCACACCGATGACGTTCGGGCAGTGGTCGGCCAGCTCGGCGAGCCGGACGCCGGGCAGCTGGGCGTTGCGGATGTAGGGGACCACGCCCAGCTCGGGCACGGCCTCGGCGACGGCCCGGTGGTAGTCGACCCAGCCGCCGTCCGCGATGTACGGATGCACGGGCTGGTGGACCATCACCATCGCAGCGCCCCGGTCTCGGGCATGCCGGGCGGAGCCGACGGCGGTGGGCACCTCGTGTCCCACACCGACGAGGACCGCGGCCCGCTCGCCCGCCTCGGCGACGGTCAGCTCCGTCACGAGCCGCCGCTCCTCAGGGGTGAGGGCGTAGAACTCTCCGGTGTTGCCGCACGGTGTCAGGGTTCTGATCCCGCCGTCGAGCAGGCGGCGCAGCAGGGCCCGGTGGGCGCCGCGGTCGACGGAGCCGTCCTCGGCGAACGGGGTCACCGGGATGGCGATCACGTCGGCCAGGGCCGCACGCTGGGCCTCGAAGGTCGTCGTCATGCCGGACCGTCCTCTCCCCGGGCCTCGGCTTCGGGGAAGGCCCGTCGTACGAACGACGCGATGTGGGCGTGCAGGGCGGTGGCCGCGCCGTCGGCGTCGCCGTCCAGGGCCAGCCGCAGGATCTGCCGGTGCTCGGCTGCCTCCCTCTCCCAGGAAGGGTCGGTGGCCCAGGCGACGGCGGACACGAGGGCCGCCTGGTCGCGGACCTCGTCGAGCATCCGGGCGAGCAGCGGGTTGCCGCACGGTGCGTACAGGGCGCGGTGGAACTCCCGGTTGGCCAGGGAGCGTTCGGCGGTGTCGGTGGCCGCGTCCGCCCGGTGCAGCGCGTCGCGCGCGGCGTCCAGGCAGGCTCCCCGGCGCACCGAGCGCCGCAGCGCCTCCGGCTCCAGGAGCAGCCGGACGTCGTAGACCTCGCGCGCCATGTCCGCGTCGACCATGCGCACGGTGACGCCCTTGTACTGGTTCATCACGACGAGCCCGGTCCCGGCGAGGGTCTTGAGCGCCTCGCGCACGGGAGTCTTGGACACCCCGAACAGTGCGGCGAGGTCGGTCTCGACCAGTGCCTGACCGGGCGTCAGCAGACCGGTGAGGATGCGGTGTCTGATCCCCTCCAGCACGACCTGGGTGCGGGAGGGGATCGGCGTGGGCACAGAGGTCATGCGCGCCTCTCGGATGTCGCGTACCTGATGTCGCGTCGGGCGTGTCATATATGACGTATGAAGTACGACGCGACGACGGTAAAAGCGCGCTGAGCTCACGTCAACGCCTGGGGCGCAGGGAAGCCGAAGTCGCCTCGAGCCACACGCCCCAGGGGCAACCGACAGGCTGCAACGGGTTCCCGTCCGGCGGCCGGGGCTCGGCGGTGACAGCAACGGCGGCGACGGCCGTCGCGTCGGCTCCGCCGGCTCAGAGCGCGGCGAGTGCCGTGCGTACGGCGTCCAGGTCGCCGTCGGACGCCAGTCCGGCGTGATACAGCCGCAGTTGCGCGGCGCCCAGCTCCGCCGCGGCCCGCGCGTCCCGCTCCAGCGTCGCCGGACTGCCCCCCATGCCGGAGACCACGGTGAAGTTGGCCGCGAGGACAGCGCCCGTCCGGCGCTGCTCCGCGAACGGTGTCAGCAGGCCCGCGCCGTTCGTGCAGGGCACCACCACCCCGTCCGCGACGGACAGGATGTGCGCGGGGTCGACGCCCGCGTTCGCCCCGCAGTGGTACGACACCGGGTCCGCGTGCAGCAGCACCTGGAAGCCGCCGGGTGCGGCCGCGCGGACCGCCGTCACCGCCGCCTCCTGAAGGGTGCGTGCGGTGTGGTCGCGCCACGCGCGCGTGGCGGCCGCCCTGGTCTCTCCGAGGAGCTTCTCGACTCCCGTCCAGCCTCCCCCGGTCTCGGCCTCGCTCGACCGGGCGGTCCCCCCGTCACAGTGGGCGCCGCGCCAGGCCGGCTCCAGCGCGGCCCGCACCGCCGCCGCGAGTTCGTCGGCGTCCAGGCCCCGTGTCCCGTAGCCCTCGCGGCAGACGGCGCAGAAGCACAGCGACATCAGGTACTGCCCGGCGTCCCCGAGCCCCACCCCGCCGATCTTGTCGTGGGCGTGCGGATGCGCAAGGCCGTACCAGCCGAGCGACTCCAGTTCGGTGCCGCGGGCGCCCGGCCGCACGGCCGCCTCGGCCGCGAGGTCCACGAGGTAGGCGCGCGTGTCCGGTTGCGCGATGCACGGCGCCCACGGGTAGCGGTCTCCGTAGGCGTTGACGACCGAGGTGTCCGGATGCTCCTCCCCGAGGCGGGAGTTGTGTGCCAGCACCACCCAGGTGTGCACCTCCAGGCCGGCGTCTGCGAGCGCCCTCGCCGCCTCGCCGAACGCGTCGCCCGGCGCCCAGTCGCCGGCCTGGTACGGCCGCAGGCGGCGGCCGTGCCAGCGCGCGTCCGGCGGGAAGAGCACGGCGGCGTGGCGGGCCGTCACGACGCGGTGGCGCGGATGGCGGGGCGTGAGCGCGCGCGTGGAGTGGTACGCGGACGCGAGGGTAACCTGGCGCACGCCGAGCGAGGCGACGCGGTCCGCAGCCTCCGGGTCCCCGGTGACGTCCCAGGGGTAGAGGAACGCCGACGCTCTCACATGCCCTCCCGCAGCAGGGCCTGGCCGCGGTCGATGAGGCGGGCGAGCCGTTCGACGTGCTCCTCGCTCGGCTCGTGCAGCGGCGGCCGTACCTCGCCGACGTCGAGGCCGCACAGCCGGACGCCCGCCTTGACGAGCGAGACGGCGTAGCCGCGGCCCTGGGCACGGAGTTCGACGAACGGGGCGTAGAAGCCGTCGAGGAGGCGGTGGACGGTGGTGTCGTCGCCGGAGTTCAGCGCCTTGTGGAAGGCGAGGGCGATCTCCGGCGCGAAGCAGAACACGGCGGACGAGTACAGCGCGACGCCGATGCCTCGGTAGGCGAGCTGGGTCTGCTCGGCGGTCGGCAGACCGTTGAAGTAGAGGAAGTCGCCGGGGACCGCCGTCCGTACGGCGCTGACGATGCGCTGCATCAGGTCCAGATCGCCGAGTCCGTCCTTGATGCCGATCACGCCGTCGGTGCGGGCCAGCTCGACCACGGTCTCGGGGGTGAAGACGGCGTTGTCGCGCTGGTATACGACGACCGGCAGCGAGGTCGCCGCGGTCAGTTCCCGGTAGTGCCGCAGCAGGCCCTCCTGACCGGCGACCACGAGGTAGGGCGGCATGGCGAGCAGTCCATCGGCCCCGGCCTCCTCGGCGAGCCGCGCGTAACGCACGGCGAGCGCGGTCCCGTATCCGGCGCCCGCCACGACGGGCACCCGCCCGTCGGCCACCTCGACGGCCGCCCGTACGCACTCCTCGAACTCCTCTGGTGCGAGCGCGTGGAACTCGCCGGTGCCGCAGCAGGCGAAGACGGCGGCGGCGCCCGCCTCGACCCCCTTGCGCACATGCGCGCGGTAGGCGCCGAGGGCCAGGGAGCCGTCGGGCCCGTACGCGGTCACGGGGAAGAACAGCGGCCCGCTGGGGATGCTGAGTCGAGCGGCGAGAGGGGCTGACGTCACGGGCTCTCCCTTGAACAGGCGTGCACAGGCGCTGACGCGGGGACCGATCCCACGCCGGTGCACGTTTCTGATCCATGTCCATATTTCTGAACACAGCCACGCTAAGGCGCCACCTCGGGGCAGGTCAAGCGTGCAAACCGGCAACTCAGAGGTGGATTCCCCCTTCGCGCGCGACACTTGACGGGCCGGGCCGCGCTCCCTAGCGTGTTTATGGATATGAATGTCGTACATGAATGCGGCCGTCGATTCCGCGAGTGAGCCGGGGGGCGCACCCCGACGGCGAACGAGCGACAAGACAAGGAGACCCGAGAGATGCCCGCTCCCCGCACCGTTCTGCTCACCGGCGCCGCCGGCGGACTAGGCACCCTGATGCGGGGACTGCTGCCCGGGTACGGCTACGAACTGCGGCTCCTGGACCTCAGGCCGATCGAGGACGAGCCGGACGCGATCATCGCGGACCTCGCCGACCGGGAGGCGCTGCGGGAGGCCGTGCGGGGCGTCGACGCGATCATCCACCTCGCGGGCATCTCCCTGGAGTCCACGTTCGAGAAGATCGTGAAGGCGAACATCGAAGGCACGTATCACCTGTACGAGGCCGCGCGCGAGGAGGGCGTACGCCGGATCGTGTTCGCCTCCTCCAACCACGCGGTCGGCTACACCCCGCGTCCCCGGGGCGACGACCCGCTGATCACGGTCGACACCCCGCGCCGCCCGGACACCTTCTACGGCCTGTCGAAGTCCTTCGGGGAGGACCTCGCCCAGTTCTACTGGGACAAGCACGGCCTGGAGACGGTCTCGGTGCGCATCGGCTCCTGCTTCCCCGAGCCGACCAGCGTGCGGATGCTCTCCGTCTGGATGAGCCCCGGGGACGGCGCCCGTCTCTTCCACGCGGCCCTGACGGCCGAGAACGTCGGACACACCGTCGTCCACGGCTCCTCCGACAACACCCGCCTGTGGTGGGACCTCACCAGCGCCCGGGCGCTCGGCTACCAGCCGCAGGACGACTCCGAGCCCTACGCCGCCAAGCTCATCGCCGAGCAGGGCGAGCTGGACCCGGACAACCCGGCTCACGCGTATCTCGGCGGCCACTTCGTCACCGACCCCCCGATCTGGCCGTACTGACGGAACACTCCGGGGCGGGCGGGCACCGAACGGGCCCGCCCGCCCCCCGTTTCGGTCACACGGGGTGCCCGATCCCACCGTCCACCCCGCTGCACTCCAGGTCCCCGAGGGGCACAGGGTCCGCCGAACGGGCGGGATCGGGCACACTCGGGCATGGAACAGGCCTGGTCGCCGCCGCATACCCGCTGTAGAAAGTCCTCCAAGGGCCTCACCGGGCCCGAACGGGCACCGGCTGGAGCGCCCCCTGGGTGAAACAAGCCACATTGGAGCAGCGGACCGACGGCGGGAGGCGACGATGACGACGAGGACCGCGGAAGAGCGCCAGCGCGAGATCGTCATGGCCGCCCGCCGCACCGGCTCGGTCGACGTCACCACGCTCGCCGCCGAACTGGGCGTGGCCAAGGAGACCGTCCGACGCGATCTGCGCGCCCTGGAGGACCACGGGCTCGTCCGCCGCACACACGGTGGCGCCTATCCCGTGGAGAGCGCCGGTTTCGAGACGACCCTCGCTTTCCGCGCCACCAGCCAGGTTCCCGAGAAGCGCCGGATCGCGGCCGCCGCGGCCGAGTTGCTCGGGGACGCCGAGACCGTCTTCGTGGACGAGGGGTTCACCCCGCAGCTGATCGCCGAGGCACTGCCCCGGGACCGTCCGCTGACGGTGGTCACCGCCTCCCTGGCCACCGCGGGCGCGCTCGCGGAGGCCGGGAACACCACGGTCCTGCTGCTGGGCGGCCGGGTACGGCCCGGCACGCTGGCCACCGTCGACCACTGGACGACGAAGATGCTCGCCGGATTCGTCATCGACCTGGCGTACATCGGCGCCAACGGCATCTCCCGCGAACACGGGCTGACCACGCCCGACCCGGCGGTCAGCGAGGTCAAGGCCCAGGCGGTCCGCGCCTCCCGGCGCACCGTCTTCGCGGGGGTGCACACCAAGTTCGGGGCAGTGAGCTTCTGCCGGTTCGCGGAGGTCGGCGCGCTGGAGGCGATCGTCACGAGCACGCTGCTGCCGGCGTCGGAGGCCCACCGCTACTCGCTGCAGGGCCCGCAGGTCCTCCGCGTCTGACCCCGTCCGACAACGCCCCCCCTCGCCCCGCTCCCCCCGAGCCCCCACACCCGTACGCGCCCCTTATATCCCCTTACGTCCAGGAGCGATCCATGCGCACCCAGAGCCGACGGAGGCCGCGAGCCACGCTCGCCATGGCCGCCGCAGGGACGCTGCTCGCCCCGCTTCTCTCCGGCTGCTGGGTCGGAGCGGGCGGGTCCGGGTCCGGCGGCGACTCCATCAACGTGCTGATGGTCAACAATCCGCAGATGGTGGAGTTGCAGAAGCTCACCGCCGCGCACTTCACCAAGGAGACCGGCATCAAGGTGAACTTCACCGTCCTGCCGGAGAACGACGTCCGCGACAAGATCAGCCAGGACTTCGCCAACCAGGCCGGCCAGTACGACGTCGCCACCCTCAGCAACTACGAGATACCGATCTACGCCCGCAACGGCTGGCTGCACGAGATGGACTCGTACGCGGCGAAGGACGGCGGCTACGACGAGCAGGACATCCTGAAGCCGATGCGCCAGTCGCTGACCGGCGACGACGGCAAGCTCTACGGGCAGCCCTTCTACGGCGAGTCGTCCTTCCTGATGTACCGCAAGGACGTGTTCGCCGAGAAGGGCCTGACGATGCCCGCCCACCCCACCTGGCAGCAGGTCGCCGACCTGGCCGCCGAGGCCGACGGCGCCAAGCCCGGGATGCGGGGCATCTGCCTTCGCGGACTGCCCGGCTGGGGCGAACTCATGGCACCGCTCACCACGGTCGTGAACACCTTCGGCGGCACATGGTTCGACAAGGACTGGACGGCGCACCTGAACGCGCCCGCGTTCGAGAAGGCGACAAAGTTCTATGTCGGCCTCGTGCGCGACCACGGCGAGTCCGGAGCCGCTCAGTCCGGGTTCGCCGAGTGCCTCAACAACATGACCCAGGGCAAGGTCGCCATGTGGTACGACGCCACGTCCGCGGCCGGTCTCCTGGAGGCCGCCGGGTCCCCGGTGAAGGGAAAGCTCGGCTACGCACCCGCCCCCGTCGAGAAGACCGCCTCCTCCGGCTGGCTCTACACCTGGGCCTGGGGCCTGCAAAAGGCGTCCCGCAACCCGGACAAGGCCTGGAAGTTCATCTCCTGGGCCTCCGGAAAGCGCTACGAGCAGCTCGTCGGGGACACCAGCGGCTGGGCCAACGTCCCCGCGGGCAAGCGGGCCTCCACCTACGAGAACGCGGCCTACCGCAAGGAGGCGTCCTCCTTCCAGGAGATGACCCGCGAGGCCATCGAGGGCGCACGGCCCCGTGACCCCGGGGTCCAGCCGCGCCCCGCGCCCGGCATCCAGTTCGTCGGCATCCCCGAGTTCACCGACCTCGGCACCAAGGTCTCCCAGGAGATCAGCGCGGCCGTCGCCGGACGCCAGTCCGTCGACGAGGCCCTGAGGAAGTCCCAGAAGCTCGCCGAGAAGATCTCCAAGGAGTACGAGGGACGATGACCGCCACGACCGCGGCCCCCGTGGCCGCCACTCCCGCACGCACCGTGCACCGGCCCCCCGCCCGTCTGCGCGCCTGGGCCACCCGGGCGCCGCTCCTGCCCGCCCTGATCTTCATGATCGCCGTGACCCAGCTGCCCTTCGTGGCCACGCTGGTGATCTCGTTCTTCGACTGGAACGCCCTCTACCCGAAAGCCCGTCACTTCACCGGCGTCGACAACTACCGCCAGGTCCTCACCGACCCGGACCTGCGCCACTCGGTGTGGACGACGGTCCTGCTGACGGTCGCGGTGGTGCTGGCCAGCCTGGTGCTTGGCCTCGCCCTCGCGCTCCTGCTGGACCGCAGGTTCCGCGGCCGGGGGGTTGTCCGCACCCTGCTGATCGCGCCGTTCCTGGTGGTCCCGGTGGCGGCGGCCCTGCTGTGGAAGCATGTGCTCTACAACCCCGAATACGGCCTGCTCAACGGGCTGTTGCACACGGTGGGCGGCCCCCAGCCCGACTGGATCTCGAGCACCCCGCTGCTCGCGGTCGAGGCCTCGCTGGTCTGGCAGTGGACGCCGTTCATGATGCTGATCCTGCTCGCCGGCCTGCAAAGCCGCGACCAGCAGCAGATCGAGGCCGCACGGGTGGACGGCGCGAGCGACTGGCAGATCTTCCGTCACCTGACCCTGCCGCATCTGCGGCGCTACCTCGAACTCGGCGCCCTGCTGGGCTCGATCTACATCGTCCAGAACTTCGACGCGGTCTTCACGATCACGTCCGGCGGACTGGGCACGGCGAACCTCCCGTACACCGTCTACCAGAGCTTCTACCAGGCCCACGAGAACGGGCTCGCCTCCGCCGCGGGCGTCCTGGTCGTCATCGGCTCGATCGTCATCGCGACCTTCGCCCTGCGCGTGGTGTCGTCCCTGTTCCGCGAGGAGGTGTCCCGCGCATGAGCACCATGGCCGTACGAGTCCGCCGCAAGGGTATGGGGCTGGGTCTGGTGGCCTGGCTGGCCGGCATCGTCTTCTTCCTGCCCATCGCCTGGATGGCGCTGACGTCCTTCCACTCGGAGGCGGACGCGGCGACCAATCCGCCCTCCCTCGCGGCGCCGCTGACCCTGGACGGCTACCGCGAGTTCTTCGGCAGCGGCGGCGGGGCGAGCCCGTGGCCGGCCCTGGTCAACTCGGCGGTGGCGTCGGTGGTCTCGACGCTGTGCGTCCTGCTGCTGGCCCTCCCGGCCGCCTACGCGCTGTCCATCCGCCCGGTGAGGAAATGGACGGACGTCCTGTTCTTCTTCCTGTCCACCAAGATGCTGCCGGTGGTGGCGGGGCTGCTGCCCATCTACCTGTTCGCCAAGAACGCCGGGATGCTCGACAACATCTGGCTCCTGGTCGTCCTCTACACCTCCATGAACCTGCCGATCGCGGTGTGGATGATGCAGTCGTTCCTGGCCGAGGTGCCGGTGGCGGTGATCGAGGCGGCGCGTGTGGACGGGGCGCGGCTGCCGACGATCCTGGCACGGGTGGTGGCCCCCATCGCGCTGCCGGGCATCGCCGCGACGGCGCTGATCTGCTTCATCTTCAGCTGGAACGAGCTGCTCTTCGCCCGGGTGCTCACGGGAGTGGTCGCCGGGACCGCGCCCGTCTTCCTGACCGGCTTCATCACCAGCCAGGGCCTGTTCCTCGCGAAGGTGTGCGCCGCGTCGCTCGTCATCTCCCTGCCGGTGCTCGCCGCGGGGTTCGCCGCCCAGGACAAGCTGGTCCAGGGCCTGTCGTTGGGAGCCGTCAAATGAAGGCCGCCGTCATCGAGTCCGTGGGCCGCGCCGTGGTGTCCGAGGTCCCGGACCCGACGCCCGGGCCCCGCGAGGTCGTCGTCGAGGTCGCGGCCTGCGGGCTGTGCGGCACGGATCTCCACATCCTCCAGGGCGAGTTCGCGCCCAAGCTGCCGATCGTGCCCGGACACGAGTTCGCGGGCACGGTGGTCGGGGTCGGCACCCAGGTCACCGAGGTGTCGGTCGGCGAGAGGGTGGCCGTGGACCCGTCCCTGTACTGCTACGAGTGCCGGTACTGCCGTACCGGCCACAACAACCTCTGTGAACGGTGGGCGGCGATCGGCGTGACGACCGCCGGAGGGGCGGCGCGGTACGCGGTGGCGCCCGTGGCCAACTGTGTGAAGCTCCCCGAGCACGTCCGCACCGAGGACGCGGCGCTGATCGAGCCGCTGTCCTGCGCGGTGCGCGGCTACGACGTCCTGAAGTCGCAGCTGGGCTCGCACGTTCTGATCTACGGCTCGGGGACGATGGGCCTGATGATGCTGGAACTGGCCAAGCGCACCGGCGCGGCGAGCGTGGACGTGGTGGACGTGAACCCGGCGCGCCTCGAGACCGCGCGCCGGCTCGGTGTCACGGCGTCCGCGGCGAACGCCGACGAACTGGACCGCCCTCAGGGCTGGGAGCTGGTGGTGGACGCCACGGGCAACGCGGCGGCGATCCAGGACGGTCTGGGACGGGTGGCCAAGGCCGGCACGTTCCTTCAGTTCGGCGTCGCGGACTATGCGACACGCGTCACGATCGATCCGTACCGCATCTACAACCAGGAGATCACGATCACCGGTTCCATGGCGGTGCTGCACAGCTTCGAGCGGGCGGCGGAGCTGTTCGCGGGCGGGGTCCTCGACCCCGACGTGTTCATCAGCGACCGTATCCCGCTGGAGCGGTACCCGGAGGCGCTGGAGCGGTTCGCGGCGGGAGTGGGGCGCAAGATCGTGGTCGTTCCGTAGCGACCCGGGCCGGGGGTCCGCCGCCTCAGCCATACGGCCGTCGGTAAGGGAACGGTAAAGCGGCCTCGTTCGTTCACGGGGCATGACAGCTATGACCCCCGGCTCGAACATCCCGCTCGGAGCCACCCGCGTGACCGTCGATGTCGCCGCCCCGGTGCGGCTCGACGTATCGGCCCTGCTGCTCACCGCCGACGGCAAGGTGCGCTCCGACGACGACTTCATCTTCTACAACCAGCCCACGGGCCCGGGCGTCATCCATCGCTCCGGCGGCGGTGCGAGCCCCGACTCGATCACGGTCGACACGGCCACCGTTCCCCCGGGCATCGAGAAGATCGTCGTCACGGCGAGCCCCGACGCCGCGGGCCAGAGCTTCCAGGGCATCGAGCCGACGGCCACCCTCCGCAACGCGGACGACAACAGCGTTCTGGCCACGTTCACCCCGCCCCAGCTCGGCACCGAGACGGCCCTGGTGGTCGTGGAGATCTACCTCAGAGGCGGCGTATGGAAGGCCCGCGCCGTCGGGCAGGGCTATGCGAACGGGCTGGCGGGCATCGCCACCGACTTCGGCGTCACGGTGGAGGAGCCGGCCGCGCCCCCGCAGCCGGTGTCCCCGCCCGCGCCCGCGATGCAGCCCCAGACCGCCCCTCCGGCCCCGGCCCTCGCCGCGCCCCCGGCGCCCGCCGCTCCCCCGGCTCCGCCCGCCCCTCTCCCCGGCGCCGGAAAGATCAACCTCGACAAGGGCCGGGTCAGCCTTCAGAAGAACCAGACCGTGTCCCTGGTCAAGGGCGGCCGCCCTCTGCTGTCCCAGGTCAGGATGGGCCTCGGCTGGGAGCCCGCTTTCCGGGGCAAGGACATCGACCTGGACGCCTCGGTCATCGCGTACGGCCCGCAGCGCAACCACATCGACAGCTGCTACTTCGGCAAGCTGGCCATTCTGGACGGCGCGATCAAGCACTCCGGCGACAACCTCACGGGCGAGGGCGGAGGCGACGACGAGGTCATCACGGTCGACCTCGGACGCCTTCCCCAGGAGGTGACGGGCCTGGTCTTCACGGTGAACTCCTTCTCCGGCCAGAAGTTCACCGAGGTCGCCAAGGCCTACTGCCGTCTCGTGGACGCCGCGACGGACCAGGAGCTGGTCCGCTTCGACCTCACGAACGCCGAGCCGCAGACGGGCGTGATGATGGCGAAACTGATCCGGCAGTTCTCCGGGGAGTGGGACATGACCGCCATGGGCGACTTCGTCAAGGCTCGCACGGTGCGGAACATGGTGAAGCCGGCGGCGCAGGCCCTGTAGGCAGTCGTACGACACCTGCGGGCCCCGGCCGGGGTCCGCAGGTGGGGCGCGGGCGGGGCCTCAGGGCCGCAACCCCTCCGTGAGCAGGGACAGATAGCGGCGGATGTGCCTGCCCTCCCCGTCCGCCAGTTCCGACGCCGTCGCCACCCCGTGCGCCAGCCGAAGGATCTCGATCGGTTCGATGTCCGCCCGCAGGCTCCCCTCCCGCTGCGCCGCCCGCACCAGACGCGTCGCCGCCCCCTTGATCGAGGTGCCGCAGACCGTGAGCGCCGCCGAGCCGCCGTCCGCGACGGCCGACCCCACGAGGGCCTTGAGCCCGCGCACCTGGATCGTCCCGACGCAGAGTTCGTTCAGCCACTCCGCCAGCGCCTCGCCCGGCGGCATTTCTCCCGCGAGTTCGTCGGCCCTGGCCGCGATCGCCTCGATCCGGTCGACGTAGGCCGCCTCCAGCAGCGCCTGGCGCGTGGGGAAATGCCGGTAGAGGGTGCCGGATCCGACTCCCGCCCGCTTGGCGATGTCATCGAGTGACGCGTTCTCACCGTGCTCGGCGAAGGCGACGGCCGCCGCCTTCAGCAACCGTTCGTAGTTGCGCCGAGCGTCCGCTCGCATGGGCCTGACCTGTGACATACAGATACTCCTTGCGAACCGGGGACCCGTTCCGTACTTTAACGGGCACCAACCGGAGAGACTCCCCGGTTATTTCCGTCCCGCCGGGGTGCGCGCCTGCCCCGGGACAGGCCGCCTTTCGCCACGACGACCGAACGGACCCCGGCATGTCCTCCACTCCCCCCGGCCGGCCTCGGCCCTCTCGGCATACTGGCCCGCTACCGTCGCGCGATGCTGGAGAAGTCCGCGGACGACCTGGCCGCCCTGTACGCGGTCGACGCGGTACATGAGTTCCCGTTCCTCTTCCCGGGCATGCCCGCCCGATGGCACGGACGCGAAGAGGTGCGCGCGGGGTACCGGGCCGCCTGGGACGCAAGCCCGGCGCTGCCCGAGCAGGTCCTGGAGGTCGCCGTCCACGCCTCCACCGACCCCGAGGTGATCACCGTCGAGCAGACCGCCGTCACGGGGACCGTGGCCACCACGGGAGAGCCGTTCGCGTTCCCGGGACTTCTGGTGATGCGCGTCCGCGGCGGTGCGCTCGTACACGTGCGGGACTACATGGACGGTCTCGGCGTGGCCCACGCGCTGGGCCGGCTGCCCGCCGTGGCCGCCCTGCTCGAGGGCCGCCGGCCGGGATGATCAGCGCCACCCGGCGCGGGCGGGCCACGACGGCGGGCCGCAGGCGCACACGGCGGGCCGCAGGCGCACACGGCGGGCCACGACGGCGGGCCGCAGGCGCACACAGCGGGCCACGACGGCGGGCCGCAGGCGTACACAGCGGGCCACGACGGCGGGCCGCAGGCGCACACAGCGGGCCACGACGGCGGGCCGCAGGCGCACACAGCGGGCCACGACGGCGGGCCGCAGGCGCACCGGGGGGCCGCCCGCCCAGGCAACAGGGCCCGCACCGGAGTGCGGGCCCTTGCGGGGAGGGGCGGGCCGGGGTCCGGGCGAGGCCCGGACCGGGCGGCGGCCGCCGGATCTCAGTGGCGCTTGTGCCGCTTCCAGGGGCCGGTGATGGCCAGCATGATGCCGGGCTCCTGGATGTTCGCGAACAGGGTCGTTCCGTCGGGCGAGAAGGTGACGCCCGTGAACTCGCTGTACGCGGGCTCCTCCGCGGAGCCGATGTTCAGCTCGTTGCGGGCGATCGGGTACGTGCGGCCGCTGTCGGTGGCGCCGAAGAGGTGCTGGACGCCCTCGCCGTCCTCCGCGATGACCAGACCGCCGTACGGCGAGACGGTGATGTTGTCCGGACCGTCGAAGTTGCCGTCCCTCGCCGGGTCCGGGTTCACGCCGAGCAGGACCTTCAGCGTCAGGGTGCGGCGCCGGGGGTCGTAGAACCAGACCTGGCCGTCGTGCTGGACGGGGCTCTCCTCACGGGCGTAGGAGGCGACGATGTACGCCCCTCCGTCGCCCCACCACATACCCTCCAGCTTGCGGGCGCGGGTGATCTCGCCGGACGCGAACTGCTTGCGGACGGAGACGGTCCTGGCATCGCGGTCCGGGACGTCGATCCAGTCGACGCCGTAGACCGTGCCGGTCTTCGTGGCCCGGGAGAGGTCGTCCACGAACCGGCCGCCGGAGTCGAAGCACTTGAAGGCCTGGAGGCGGCCCGCGTCGTCGGCGAGGGTGCGCAACCCGCCGCGGCCGTGGTGGAAGCCCTCGGGCGGGGTCCAGCGGTAGAGCAGACCGTTCGGGCCGGACGCGTCCTCGGTCAGATAGAGGTGGCCGCGCTTGGGGTCGACGACGACGGCCTCGTGGGCGTAGCGGCCCAGCGCCTTGATCGGCTTGGGGTCGCGGTTGGCACGGCGGTCCTCCGGGTCGACCTCGAAGACATAGCCGTGGTCCCTGGTCATGCCGTTCTGGCCGGCCTTGTCCTCGGTCTCCTCGCAGGTGAGCCACGTGCCCCACGGGGTGTTGCCGCCCGCGCAGTTGGTGGAGGTGCCCGCGATGCCGACCCACTCGGCGACATGGTCGTGGCGGACCTCGACGACGGTGCAGCCGCCGGACGCGGCCGGGTCGTAGACGAGTCCCTCGGTGAGCGGGACGGGGTGCGCCCAGTGGGCGCGCGGGCCCTTCAACTCGTGGTTGTTGACGAGGAGGGTCGCGCCGCGCGGGCCGTCGAAGGTGGAGGTGCCGTCGTGGTTGGAGGGCGTGAACTCGCCGGACTCCAGCTTGGTCTTCCCGCTGTAGGTGACGATCCGGTACGAGAAACCGGCGGGAAGCGCGAGGATGCCCTCCGGGTCGGGGACCAGGGGGCCGTAGCCGAGGCCGTCGTGGCGGCCCTCCTCCCCCTGGTCGCCCGCGGTCTCGGTGTCCGTGGAGGCGAGTGCGCCCGGAGCGGTGGCGAGGGCATCGACGCTGCCGGCCAGGGCGATGCCGGCGCCGGTGAGCGCGGACCGTCTGGCGAAGTCCCTGCGGGTGAGCGACATGCTGTCTCCTGTGGAAGGGGAGGAGTCGGTCGGGATCTGACTCGGCGGACCTCATTGCCGCGCACACGGTCCCGCCCCGGGCTGAACGCCCGTTGAACACCGGCCGACGTCCCGGGGCGCTGTTCCATGAATCCCCCAAGCACTGCCCAGGAAGAGGGCACGCCTCTCAACGACGGTCCGTGCAACGCCGCGTCCGCGGCACCCGTCAGACCACCGACGGCAAGTCCGCCTACAGGCAAGCCCCTTGACGGGACGCGCCGGCCCGACAGGACAGCCCGGACCCTAGGACGCCCGCCGCCCACAGGACGCAGCCCGCAACACCTGCCCCCGGCACGCCCGCTCACGGGACGCCCGCCCCCAGCACCCGCCCCCGGCACGCCCGCCCACGGGACGCCCCGACGACGTACGACCTCCGCGGCGGCCGCTCCCCGCCGGCTCGTCGGCTCTCAACCCCCGTGCTGCGAGCGCGCCTTGAAGGCCGCCTTACGGGCCTCCTTGGCCATCTTCTTGTCCGGGTGCAGGCGTCCCATCGCCTCCAGGACCTCCGGAGTCGCCGGGTGGTCCACCCGCCACGCCGTGGCGAAGAAGCCTCTGTGCTGCGCCGCCAGGCCTTCCACCAGGCCCCGGAGTTCCGCGGAGTTGCCCTCCGCCGCCAGCTGCGCGGCCACGGTGTCGATGGTCAGCCAGAACACCATCGACTCCGGCGGCGCCGGCACGTCGGCCGCCCCCCGCTCGGTGAGCCAGACCCGTGCCAGGCCGCCCAGTTCCGCGTCGTCCAGCACCTCGCGCAGCGCGGGCTCACCCTCCGGCCCGATCAGGGACAGCGCCTGCTGACAGCGCAGCCGGCGCAACGGCGCGCCGGCGTCCGAGCCGCGCGCCGCCGCGAGCAGCTCCCGTGCGGCCACGAGCGGTTCACGGCGGGCCAGCCACTGCTCGGTCTCGGCCTGCGCCGCCGCCGGGGGAAACACGGACGTGCCGTCGAGCAGCGCGTCCGCGCCCTTGTCCGCCAGTTCCCCGACCGCGGGAGCCGTCATCCCGGCCTCCAGCAGCCGCGCGCGCATCCCGTACAGACCGAGCGGGGTGAGCCGTACCATCCCGTACCGGCTGACGTCCGTCTCGTCGACGGGCACGGCCGGCTCCTCGTCGGTGTCGGTCATCAGCGCCTCGTCGACGGGCTGGAAGTCGACGAGGCCGATCGGCCGGAGGATCCGGAACTGGTCGTCGAGCCGCATCATGGCGTCCGACACCTGTTCAAGGACGTCGTTGGTGGGTTCGCCCATGTCGTCGGGCACGATCATCGACGCGGCGAGCGCGGGCAGCGGCACCGGATCGCCACCGGGCCCCTCCTCGCTGACCGTCAGCAGGTAGAGATTGCCGAGGACGCCGTCGAGGAACTCGGCCTCCGCCTCCGGGTCCCAGTCGAGGGAGGAGAGGTCGATCTCGCCGCCCTCGTCCATGGCGTCGACGAGGTCGTCGAGGTCGGGCACGCTCGCGTCGGCGAGCACGGTCTCCAGCGCGCCGAGCCACACACCGAGGACGTCGTTCGGGCTTCCGGAGGTGAGCAGGGAGAGTTCGGCGCCCGGGGTGACCGTCCCCTCCTCCTCGTCGACGATCTCGACGAGTCCGGTGTCGACGGCGACCCGCCAGGCCTCGCTGGCGCAGGCGGCGGCGTCCTCGCCGGTCAGCCCGAGGGCCTCGGCCGCGGCGGGCAGCTGTTCCTCGACGAGTTCGCCCCCGCTGCCGACGCGCGTGTCCGGCCCGGCCCAGCGGGCGAGCCGGGCGGCGCGGGAAAGCAGCGGAGTGGCGAGCGCGTCCCGCGCAAGCTCCGCTTCGGAGCGCAGTCGGACCGGCGGCAAGGGCGAGCTGTCTGACATCGGCTGGGTCTCCTTGGGACGTGCGTAGTGACCGAGGGGGCGCCCCGAAACACACGGCTCAGCCTAGACGGATTTCCACCCATGCCGCCCGGTTCATCTCCCGGCCAGGCCCCGTACATGGCCGAAACCTTGACAACTGGCCCAAGAACACAGGAGATTGACGCGCGTAGAAGTCGGCGGACACTTGTTCACCGGGATGCGGTCGGCTTTCACCGGCACCTGTCGGCGTGCACCTGCATCCTCCGCTTCTACGCGCGTCGCCACCGCCCCACCGGTCGCGGCCGCCACGGCTCCACGCTCCACTCAAGTCCCGGCGCCCACGCATGTCCCCGGAGGGATCCCGTTGCCGAGCAAGTCTTCCGCGCGCCTCGCCGCGCTCACCGTCGCCGCCGTTTGCTCCACGCTGTCCGGCGTGGTGCTCATCACGCCGGCGCATGCGGACACCGTGCGCATCCATGACATTCAGGGCACCACTCGCATATCGCCGCTCGCGGGCCAGAAGGTCACGGACGTGGCCGGAATCGTCACCGGTGTCCGGACCTACGGCTCGTCGAAGGGGTTCTGGATGCAGGACCCGAGCCCGGACGCCGACCAGGCCACCAGTGAGGGTGTCTTCGTCTTCACCAGCTCCACCCCGAAGGTCGCCGTGGGCGACTCGGTGACGGTGACGGGCACGGTCTCCGAGTACGTCCCGGGCGGCGCCTCGTCAGGGAACCAGTCGCTCACCGAGATCACCAAGCCGACGGTGACGGTGGTGTCCAGCGGCAACGCCGTCCCGGCGCCCACCGTCATGGACGAGAAGTCGGTGCCCGCCCAGTACACCCCGGCGGGCGACGCGGCCGCGAACGGCTCGGTCAACGGCCTCACCCTTGAGCCGACGCGGTACGCCCTGGACTACTACGAGTCCCTGGAGGGCATGAACGTCCAGGTCGCCGACGCGCGCGTGGTCACCGCCACCGACCCGTACACCGAGCTGTGGGTCACGGTGAAGCCGCATGAGCACGCCAACCGCCGCGGTGGCACGGTCTACGGCTCCTACACGTCCCAGAACACCGGCCGGCTCCAGGTCCAGTCCCTCGGCTCGACCGCCGACTTCCCGGCCGCGAACGTCGGCGACGAGCTCACCGGCACCACCACCGGCCCCCTGGACTACAACCAGTACGGCGGCTACACCCTCGTCGCGGGCAAGCTCGGCGCTCTGAAGAGCGGGGGCCTCCAGCGCGAGACGACTCGCCGGCAGGCGCGCGGCGAGCTGGCCGTGGCCACGTACAACGTGCAGAACCTGGACCCGTCCGACACCAGCTTCGCGGCCCACGCCTCCGCGATCGTGAACAACCTCGAGTCGCCCGACATCGTGTCCCTGGAGGAGATCCAGGACAACAACGGTGCCAAGGACGACGGCACGGTGGACGCGAGCCAGACGGTGACCAAGCTGATCGACGCGATCGTCGCGGCGGGCGGCCCGAGGTACGAGTGGCGCTCGATCAACCCGGTCAACGACCAGGACGGCGGCGAGCCGGGCGGCAACATCCGCCAGGTGTTCCTGTTCAACCCCGAGCGGGTCTCGTTCACCGACCGTCCGGGCGGCGACTCCACGACCGCCGTGGGCGTCACCAAGGTGCACGGCAAGGCGCAGCTGACGGTCTCCCCCGGCCGCATCGACCCGGCCGGCGACGCCTGGAAGTCCAGCCGCAAGCCGCTCGTCGGCGAGTTCGTCTTCCGCGGCAAGACGGTCTTCGTGATCGCCAACCACCTGAACTCCAAGGGCGGCGACCAGGGGCTGACCGCGCAGTACCAGCCGCCGACGCGCAGCTCCGAGACCCAGCGCCACCTCCAGGCGACCGAGGTGAACACCTTCGTCAAGGACATCCTGGACACGCAGAAGAATGCCAGGGTCATCGCGCTCGGCGACATGAACGACTTCGAGTTCTCCGACACCACGAAGATCCTCGAGGGTGACGGCGAGCTGTGGTCGGCGATCAAGTCGCTGCCGAGGAGCGAGCGGTACACGTACGACTACCAGGGCAACAGCCAGGTCCTCGACCAGATCCTGGTGAGCCCGTCGATCCGCCGCGGCTGCGACCTGGACTACGACAGCGTGCACATCAACTCGGAGTTCCACGACCAGATCAGCGACCACGACCCGCAGGTGCTGCGGTTCCGCCCGTAGCACCCGCGGAGCGTGCTGGACGGGGTCAGGCGTAGACCCCGTCCAGCCACTGCTGCCAGGCGAGTTCGTTCGCCTTGGCGTCGGCGTCCGGGGCGAAGTCGTGGACGCTGATGCCCACGGGGGCACCCCAGTGGTTGCGGCCGAAGAAGCGGATCAGGGCGCCCTCGGTGCGCAGCCCGATGAAGTACGCGTTGCGGAAGTCCAGCACGGCGTCCAGGGGCCGCCCGCCGGGACCCCGGACGCTGACGGCGGCTCCCTCGGCGGCGTCCTCGGGCAGGCCGAGGGCCCCGGCGACGGCGGTGAAGGCGTCGGCCGCGGTGGAGGCCTCGGGGCCGTTCAGGGTCGCGAAGGTTACCGGGCGCGGCGCGAAGTGGGTCAGGTACTCGCGCAGGGTGTGCAGATAGAAGTCGGTGTGCTTGCTCGCGCCGTCGTACTGGTTGTCCCAGTCGTCGACGAAGATGCCGCTGTGCACGTACCGCACCCAGGCGCGACGGCCCTCGTCGCGCGGCTCGATGGTGTGGTCGAGCTGGTTGAGGGTCTGCTGGGAGATGCCCTCCACGTCCTCGACACGGTTGGTGTAGCGATGGGGCGGGTCCCAGGCGACGATCTCGGAGCCGAAGGGTCCCTTGCCGCCCTCCCGGGGCTCCGGGGGCTCCATCGGCCACAGATACCCTCCGGTGCCGCGGGTGATCGCCTCCCACACTTCCTCCGGAGTGGCGTCGACCTCGAACTCGCGGGCGATCTCGAATTCCTTGGACATGGTGGCTCCTGCGCGAAGTGAGTGGTTCAGTCGGTGAGTTCGGCGGCCGGGGATGCGGTGGACCCGGACTCGGGCCCGGCGGCCTGCTCTTTGAGCGCGGGATGGACGGCGACGACGATCCGGTGGTCACGGCCGCTCTCGGCATCCGGGGCGTCGTACTTGTGGATCAGGGCGCTGACGCCCGCCGTCAGCTCCTGGATGAACGCGGCGCGGTCGGCGGCCGAGGCGAAGCGGACCTCGCCGTCCAGCGCGTACGTCGCGAGCCGCTTTTGGGCCTTGGTGGCGCCGGTGATCAGCGAGCCGACGTCCCGCACCAGCCGCGCGCCGAGGGCGAGCAGCCATCGGGCGGAGAGCTGGTCGCGGAAGCGGTCCGGGTCCGGCTGCACGGCGGCCAGCGCCAAGGGGCTGATCACATACGAGGCGGCGGTGGCCTGCATCAACCGCTCGGTGACATTGCCCTTGCGGCGCTCGCCGGCCAGTTCGACGAGGCCGTGCCGTTCCAGGGCCTTCAGGTGGTAGTTCACCTTCTGCCGGGGCAGTCCGATCCGGCCGGCCAGCATGGCGGCCGACGCGGGCCCGGCCGCCAGCTCGGCCAGCAGCCGGGCCCGCACGGGGTCCAGTGATACGGCTGCGGCTTCGGCGTCCTCGATCACGGTCACGTCCAGCATGGCTCCACCCTCCCACCGAAAACTTTTTTTGTCCAGACGGTCAAAGTTTTCGGTAGATGGATGCAGGCGATGCCGGGACGCGTACTGCCGGGAGGGAGGAGGACGGCCGACGAGGGCTTCACGGAGGGCCCGGGCTGTCCTACTGCGCTTTCGGGCCCCGCTTCTCCAGGCGTGCCAGCTGGCTCTGGAACCAGTCGAGCCGCGCCTGGAGCAGGGCCGCCTCGGCGACCAGCTCCGGGAGGCCGAGGTCGGCGGGGCGGCTCGCCACGCCCTGGCCGGCCCGCACCCGCAGCCCCTCTCCGGCGAGCCGCGCGAACGCGGCGAGCGACACCGAGATACGGCCGCGCACGCACCTGACGCATGCCGACCGGAGCACGCGCCAGCCCGGGAGTCCCCAGCCGGCGTCGGCCAGAGCGGCAGCCGCCCCGCCGCACGCGCACGAGCCCACCGTCATGGACCGCACCCGCTGGCGCGCGTACCGGAAGCCGCGCTCGAAGCGGATGTACGCGCCGAGCACGGAGACCTCCAGCAGCACGGCCGCCCGGTGCTCCCCGGCGCACAACAGAGCCTCGGCCTCCGCCCGGTCGTGCACACAGTGGAAGCCGCAGTCGCAGCGGCGGTGCGGCGCACGGTGCCGCAGCCCGTACACACACCGGGCCTCGTCGAGGGCTCCGTAGGGCAGCGCGCCCCCCAGGGACACACCGGTGAACCCCGCCCTGGTGCCGTCCTGGGACAGCACCGGGTGGGCGATCTTGTATCCGGTCGGCGGCTCCGTCGGGCGTTCCTCGGGGAGCCGCAGTCTCATCGGGCGGCCGGAACCTCTTCGGGAACGGACGCCGCGGGGTCCTCGACGACCTCGGTGACCTTCAGGCCCGACTCTTCCTCCGGCGCCTCCGGGCGCTCCTCCGCGACCCCGGTGGCGAGTGCCTTGCCCAGCCTCATGACGCCTCCCGCTGTTGGTTACCGTCCCGCCCATGGTGACCCATTGAGTCCGGTTTGGCACCAGTGCGTGGCACTCCGCGCCGCTCCCCGCCCCCCTGGCTCCTCCGTTGGGTGCGGGGGGAAACATCAGCATCCCTAACCCATACCAAGTAGGAAATTTAAGTAGACCTTCACGATCGGCGCCTCGACACTGCTCCCATGACTGCTCCCATGACGACGACAGCCTCCGCGCCCCCGCCCTTCGGCCGTGCCCTGTGCGCCATGGTCACGCCGTTCACCGAGGAGGGATCGCTCGATCTCGACGGGGCCCAGCGGCTCGCCGACCGGCTGGTGACCGAGGGGTGCGACGGACTGGTGCTGAACGGGACGACGGGCGAGTCTCCGACCACGACGGACGCCGAGAAGTCGGCCCTCATCGTGGCCGTCCGGGAGGCGGTCGGCGACCGGGCGTCCCTCGTGGCGGGCGTGGGCACCTTCGACACCCGGCACACCGTGGAACTGGCGCGGGAGGCCGAGAAGGCGGGTGCGGACGGCCTGCTGGTGGTCAGCCCGTACTACAGCAAGCCCCCCCAGGACGCCCTCGCATGGCATTTCCGTCAGGTCGCGGACGCATCGGGACTGCCACTCGCGCTGTACGACATCCCCGGCCGCACCGGGACCCGCATCGAGCCCGACACGGTGATCCGTCTCGCGGAACATCCCAGGATCGTGGCCGTCAAGGACTGTTCCCACGACTTCCTCGGCATCCAGAAGGTGCTCTGCCGGACGGACCTGGCCTGCTACGCCGGCTGCGACGAGCACAATCTCGCGCTGTACGCGGTGGGCGGCGCGGGCTACGTCAGCACGGTGGCGAACGTCGCCCCGCACCGGATGCGATCCGTGCTGGACGCGTTCGACGCGGGCGACACCGCGGGGGCCGCCCGGTTGCAGCAGCGGGTCCTCCCGCTCATCGAGGCGATGATGGCGGCGAACCTGCCCGGCACGGTCACGGCCAAGGCACTGCTCGGCGCCCTCGGTCTGCCCGCGGGCCCGGTCCGCGCACCGCTGCGGCCCGCCGGCCGCGAGGCGCTCGACGGGCTGCGGACGGCGTACGAGCGGCTCATGACCGGCTGATCAGCGCTGGGCGAGCACGGGTGTCCAGGGGCCGGGCGCGAGACCACCGCCAGCGCGCCGACCGCCGGGCGGGACGACCTTGCCGCTGTGCGGGGACGGGCGCTGTGCAGGGTGACCAGGCCGGTGCCGTACGGTGGCCGCGTGGACCGGCCCCTGCTCTTCCTCGACGTCGACGGCCCGCTGAACCCATGGGCGGCCCAGCCGGAGCGGCGCCCCGCGGGCTATACGACGATCACAGTCGCCCTGCATCCGGGGCGGGCCCTGCGCGTGTGGCTGAATCCCGAGCACGGCCCCGCGCTGCTGGCCCTGGGGTTCGACCTGTGTTGGGCAAGTACGTGGATGGACGCCGCGAACCGCTGGATCGGCCCGGTCATCGGCCTGCCGGAGCTGCCCTACGTCGACTTCGGCGCGGGCCTGTTCGCGCTGCGCCCGGACGCAGTGCACTGGAAGACCGCGGCGATCGTGGCGTACGCCGGGGGCCGCCCCTTCGCCTGGGTGGACGACGAACAGACCCCGGCGGACGAGGAGTACGTCGCCGCCCACCACCCGGGGCGGGCGCTGCTACACCACGTGAACCCGCGGCTCGGCCTGCGCCCGGACGACTTCACCGCACTGACGCAGTTCGCGACCTCCGTGACGACATGAACGAGCGCCCCGCCACGAGAGGTGGCGGAGCGCTCGTCGGACTGCCCGCGTCAGGTGTGCGTGCGCACGGCCTGGTTCGGGCCGTGCCAGTTGCGGCTGTTCTGAATGAGACGCAGGTCAGGGACTCGACTCGCCCGTGGGCCGTTTCGGGGCAGTCATCGGCGCTGTCCGGGTTGCGGAGGACCCGGTCGACGGCGGCCCGGGCACGCCTGGTATGGCCTTTATCTGCCGAACGACAGGAACTGTGCCGCCAAGGAAGCCGACGTCCTCACCTTCAAGTGCGGTCGGCGGATGGGGTGCCCTCCCCCAACAGCGGAAGGGCACCCAAGGGCTGTCAGCGGTGACCGTCGCGGCCGTGGCTCCAGTCGTGCCGGTCGCCCCACCCGTGGCCGCCCCAGCGGCGGTCGCCCCAGCGGTGGTCGCCCCAGCGGTGGTCGCCCCAGCGGTGGTCGCCCCAGCCGTGGTTGCCCCCGCGGTGGTGGCCCCAGCGGCCCTCGCGGTCGCCGCGCCCGTAGTCATCATGGTCGTGATCACGGTCGTGCGTGGCATGAGACACCACCGAGGGTGCATAGGTCGCGGCACTGGCACCAGTGGCTCCGCCCAGCAGGACGGCGGCCGCGACGCCCAGCGCGGCGGCAAAACGGGAAACCCGCATTCCGTGCTCCTTTCACGGCAGGTGCCTGATGCGCCCGCCTGGTCGAACACGTCAATGTTTACAGCCGAACTGTCACATTGAGTCAGAATTCTGACCAAAGACACCTTTTGCAATGGTGTGTGTTGAGTCAGGAACCGGCGCCAGGCGTGTCGGCGTCAGGCGCGCGCACGGGAACCGGAGACCCGCTCCCCGATGCCCCTTCCGCCGCGTGTGCCGAAGTCGGCGCGCACAGGTCCGGGCATGCCACTCGGCGGGAGGAGTCCCGTCCCACACAACGTAGGCGGCACCGCTGCGAACAGCGGCCAGGGCGGCCACGGACGCCTCGTCGACACCGTCCAACAACCGCACCAGCAGATGCCGTTCAACAGTCACCCCGCCGGGATCTGCTGTACAGCCTCGAAGTACCGCAACCGCGTGTCTGACATCCACGGCTGAAATCAACGACACCCGCACGGGGGCGCACAGCGATGCTCCTGCCCGGCCGTCATGCCAGTCGACGGCCGCAGCCGGAGGCAGGCACGGACCGAACTCCTAATGCGGTGCTCACGCACGAGCGCCCTCCCCCGGGCCGTCCTGGGGCCGTGAAAGGGCGCTCGATGGTGACCAACGCCGACAACTGCTGACGGCTCGGCAGGAGGTCAGGACATTGATCCACAACGCGGCCGCAGGTCGCGGCCGCCGGTGATCAGTTGTGGCTGTGCAGGATCTCGTTCAGGCCGCCCCAGACCGCGTTGTTCGGCCGGGCCTCGACCGCGCCCGTGACCGAGTTGCGGCGGAAGAGGATGTTGGAGGCGCCGGAGAGTTCGCGGGCCTTGACGATCTGGCCGTCGGGCATGGTCACCCGTGTGCCGGCGGTGACGTACAGGCCGGCCTCCACGACGCACTCGTCGCCGAGGGCGATGCCGACGCCCGCCTCCGCGCCGATCAGGCAGCGCTCGCCGATGGAGATGATCACGTTGCCGCCGCCGGAGAGCGTGCCCATGGTGGAGGCGCCGCCGCCGATGTCCGAGCCGTCGCCGACCACGACGCCCGCGGAGATGCGGCCCTCGACCATCGAGGTGCCGAGCGTCCCGGCGTTGAAGTTCACAAAGCCCTCGTGCATGACGGTCGTGCCCTCGGCGAGGTGGGCGCCGAGGCGCACCCGGTCGGCGTCGGCGATACGGACGCCCTTCGGGACGACGTAGTCCGTCATGCGCGGGAACTTGTCGATGGAGGTCACCTGGAGGTGGAGGCCCTCGGCGCGGGCGTTCAGGCGCACCTTCTCGATGTCGTCGACGGCGACGGGGCCGAGCGAGGTCCAGGCGACGTTGGCGAGGAAGCCGAACATGCCGTCCAGGCTCTGGCCATGGGGCTTGACCAGACGGTGCGAGAGCAGGTGCAGGCGCAGGTAGACGTCGTGCGCGTCGATCGGCTTGTCGTCGACGGACGCGATGACCGTGCGGACCGCGACCACTTCGACGCCCCGGCGGGCGTCCGGGCCGACCGCCTTCGCGGCGCCTTCGCCGAGCAGTTCCACGGCACGCTCGGGGGACAGCCGCTCGGTGCCGGACGGGCCGGGCTCGGTGGCCAGTTCGGGAGCGGGGAACCACGTGTCGAGGACGGTACCGTCGGCGGCGATGGTGGCGAGGCCGGCGGCCACGGCACCGGTGGTGCGGGGAGCAGTCGTGTCGGTCATGAGGGAAACCTAACGTGGCAAGGGGCGCCCGGGCGAACCCGTGAACGAGCCGTCTCATGTGCCGGGCGTCCGTGCGGCCGGACGCACGGAACACCCGGTCAGGGAAGTAGCCGCGCCAGTGTCTCCCTGGCGTACTCCTCGTCGTAGGGCGCCCCCGTCAGCAGCACTTGCAGACAGATCCCGTCCATCAGCGCGAGCAGCGCCCGTGCGGTGACCGGGTCGGTGCGCCGGGTCAGCCGCTCGGCGGTCTCCCGCGTCCACTCGGCGGCGACCGGGCGCAGGACGGGGCGCCGCAGGGCCGCGAGATACAGCTCGTACTCGAGCTCGACCCCCGTGCGGTCCCCGCCCAGCCACTCGCCCAGGACCCGGGCGAGGTGACCGGCGACGTCACCGCCGGTGTCCTCCAGCAGTCCGCTCGCGGCGAGCACCTCGGCGAAGCCCTCGCCTGCCTGCCTGAGCGCGGCGACCGTCAGCTCGTCGAGGGTCGCGAAGTGGTACGTCGTGGAGCCGAGCGGTACGTCCGCCTCGGCCGCGACGGAGCGGTGGCTCAGTCCGGCCAGGCCCTTCTTCCCCACCACCCGGATCGCCGCGTCCACGATGCGCTGCCGCCGCTCGGGGTCGTAGCGCCGGGGCATCAGTGAGCACCTCCCAGGTTCAGGACCACCACACCGCCGACGATCAGCACGATCCCGGCGATCTTGGCAAGGCCCAGGCCCTCGCCGAAGAGGACCAGTCCGATCGCGGCGACGGTCGCGGTGCCGACCCCCGACCAGATCGCATAGGCCGTGCCGATCGACACGGTTTTGAGAGTCCGTGCGAGCAGCGTGAAGGAGACGACGTAGCCGAGGAGCGTCAGCAGGGAGGGCCCCAGCCTGCTGAAGCCCTCGCTGTACTTCATGGCGGTGGTGGCGACGACTTCCGCGGCGATGGCCCCCGCGAGGAACGCGTATCCCATATGGACGAGCGTACGCATCGATGTGTACACCTGTACACAAGCGGTCCGCCGCCCTTCCGCGTGCCCCCGGCCGGGTCGGCCGCGGCCGCGCTGAGGGGCCCGGCGGACCGGCTCGGCTTCTCGCTGCCCGCCGCCGCCGTGGCGGCGCCGAGCGCGAAGAGCGGCATGGCCTCCGCCTGCGACGTCGCGTCGCAGAGACAGCGCACGAGAAACGGCGACGCCCGTCGGGCGTCGCCGTTTCCTCACAGCCGGGGAAGGCCAGGGGTCTCAGACGTTGAAGCCGAGCGCCCGCAGCTGCTCGCGGCCATCGTCCGTGATCTTGTCGGGACCCCACGGCGGCATCCAGACCCAGTTGATCCGCAGCTCGCTCACGAGACCGTCCGTGGCGGACTTGGCCTGGTCCTCGATGACGTCCGTCAGCGGGCAGGCCGCGGAGGTCAGGGTCATGTCGACGGTGGCGATGTTCGCCGCCTCGTCGATGTGGATGCCGTAGATCAGGCCGAGGTTGACGACGTCGATGCCCAGCTCGGGGTCGACGACGTCCATCAGGGCCTCGCGGAGCTCCTCCTCCGAGGCCGGCTTCATCTCCACGGTGTCGCTCATGCCGTCTTCCTTTCGGCGTCGGCTCCGCCCAGCGCCTGGGCCGTCGCGTCCTTCCACGCCATCCAGCTCAGGAGGGCGCACTTGACCCGTGCCGGGTACTTGGAGACACCCGCGAACGCGACCGCGTCCTCCAGGATGTCCTCCATCGCGTCGTCGGGCTCGATCTTGCCCTTGGACTGCATCAGCTCCAGGAAGGTCTCCTGGACCTTCTGCGCCTCGGCCAGGTCCTTGCCGACGAGGAGTTCGTTCAGCACGGAGGCCGAGGCCTGGCTGATGGAGCAGCCCTGGCCCTCGTACGAGACGTCCTTGATCGTCGTACCGTCGTACTTCACGCGCAGCGTGATCTCGTCGCCGCAGGTCGGATTCACGTGGTGCACCTCGGCGTCGCCATCCCGAAGACCACGCCCGTGCGGGTTCTTGTAGTGGTCCAGGATGACTTCCTGGTACATCGAGTCCAGCTTCACGGTCTCAGCTCACGCCCTTCAGCCGAAGAAGTTCCGTACGTGCTCCAGCCCCTCGACCAGTGCGTCGATCTCGGTCGGCGTGGAGTACAGATAGAAGGACGCTCGCGTGGTCGCAGGAATTCCGTAGCGGAGGCACACGGGCCGCGCGCAGTGGTGACCCACGCGCACCGCGATGCCCTGCTCGTCGAGGACCTGGCCCACGTCGTGGGGGTGGATGTCGCCGAGCGTGAAGGAGATCGCCGCGCCCCGCTCCTCGGCCGTGGTGGGGCCGATGATCTTCAAGTCGGGCACCTCGCCCAGCCGCTTCACCGCGTACTCGGTGAGCGCGTGCTCATGGGCGAGGATCTTGTCCATGCCGATCGAGGTCAGGTAGTCGATCGCAGCGCCCAGACCGACCGCCTGGGCGATCGGCGGGGTGCCCGCCTCGAACTTGTGCGGGGCGGGAGCGTACGTCGACGAGTGCATCGACACCGTCTCGATCATCTCGCCGCCGCCGAGGAACGGAGGAAGGTCCTCCAGCAGCTCCTGGCGGCCCCAGAGGACGCCGATACCCGTCGGACCGCACATCTTGTGGCCGGTGAAGGCCACGAAGTCGGCCTGGAGGGCCTGGACGTCCAGCGGCATGTGCGGTGCGGCCTGGGAGGCGTCGACACAGACCAGCGCGCCGACTTCCTGCGCCCGGCGGACTATCGCCTCGACCGGGTTGACCGTGCCGAGGATGTTGGACACCAGCACGAAGGAGACGATCTTCGTCTTCTCCGTGATGATCTCGTCGATGTTCGACAGGTCGAGCCGGCCGTCGTCGGTGAGGCCGAACCACTTCAGCTTCGCGCCCGTGCGCTGCGCGAGCAGCTGCCACGGCACGATGTTGGAGTGGTGCTCCATCTCCGTGATGACGATCTCGGTGTCGTGGTCCACCCGGTAGGGCTCGTCGGCCCAGCCCAGCATGTTCGCCACGAGGTTGAGCGACTCGGAGGCGTTCTTGGTGAAGATGACCTCGTCGCGGCTCGGCGCGTTGATGAACTCGGCGACCTTGTCACGCGCGCCCTCGTACAGCGCCGTGGCCTCCTCGGCGAGCACATGCACACCGCGGTGGACGTTGGCGTTGTAGCGCTCGTAGTACTCGCTGAGGACGTCCAGCACCTGGCGCGGCTTCTGCGAGGTCGCCGCGTTGTCCAGGTACACGAGCTTCTTGCCGTCGTGGACCAGACGGTCCAGAACGGGGAAGTCCTTGCGGATCGCCTCGGTGTCGAGGAGGCCCGGCAGCTGTGTCACGCGGATGCGCCACCCTTCACGTATGCCTCGTAGCCCTCGTTCTCCAGCTTGTCCGCGAGCTCCGGGCCACCGGACTCGACGATCCGGCCGTTGGCGAACACATGGACGTGGTCGGGCTTGATGTAGCGCAGGATGCGCGTGTAGTGCGTGATCAGCATGGTGCCGACCTCGCCGGTCTCGCGGACACGGTTGACGCCCTCGGAGACGATGCGCAGCGCGTCGACGTCCAGGCCGGAGTCCGTCTCGTCGAGGATCGCGATCTTCGGCTTGAGCAGCTCAAGCTGGAGGATCTCGTGGCGCTTCTTCTCACCGCCGGAGAAGCCCTCGTTCACGTTGCGCTCGGCGAAGGAGGGGTCGATGTGGAGACGCTCCATGGTCTCCTTGACCTCCTTCACCCAGGTGCGCAGCTTGGGGGCCTCGCCGCGGATCGCGGTGGCGGAGGTGCGCAGGAAGTTGGAGACGGAGACGCCGGGGACCTCGACCGGGTACTGCATCGCCAGGAACAGGCCCGCGCGGGCGCGCTCGTCGACGGACATCTCCAGGACGTCCTCGCCGTCGAGCAGCACGGCGCCGCTGGTGATCGTGTACTTCGGGTGACCCGCGAGGGAGTAGGCGAGGGTCGACTTGCCCGAGCCGTTGGGGCCCATGATGGCGTGCGTCTCGCCCTGCTTCACGGTGAGGTCGACGCCCTTGAGGATTTCCTTCGTGGCGTTGTCGGCCTCGACGGTGACGTGCAGGTCTCGGATTTCAAGCGTTGCCATGGGTGCCTCAGGACTCCTGGGTGAGGGAGACGAGCACATCGTCCCCTTCGATCTTTACGGGGTATACGGGGACGGGGCGCGTCGCGGGAAGGGCGTCGGGCTTGCCGGAACGGAGGTCGAAGCGCGAGCCGTGCAGCCAGCACTCGATGTGGCAGTCGTCGACCTCGCCCTCGGACAGGGAGACGTTCGCGTGCGAGCAGATGTCGTTGATCGCGAACACCTCGCCCTCGGTCTTCACGACGGAGATCGGCGTGCCGTCGACTTCCACCCGCCTCGGGGTGTCCTCCTCCAGCTCGCTCAGGCCACAGACGCGTACGAACTTCGACGAGTCAGTCATGCGACCGACGCCTCCAGCTCCTCTTCGATCTTGGCGATCAGCCGCTCCTCGATGTCCGCGACACCGATCTGCTGTACCAGCTCGGCGAAGAAGCCGCGGACCACCAGACGGCGGGCCTCGTGCTCCGGGATACCGCGGGCCATCAGGTAGAAGAGCTGCTCGTCGTCGAAGCGGCCGGTGGCGCTGGCGTGGCCGGCGCCGACGATCTCGCCGGTCTCGATCTCCAGGTTGGGGACCGAGTCGACGCGGGCGCCGTCCGTCAGCACGAGGTTGCGGTTCATCTCATACGTGTCCGTGCCCTCGGCCTTGGCCTCGATGAGCACGTCACCGATCCACACGGCGTGCGCGTTGTCGCCCTGGAGCGCGCCCTTGTAGGCGACGTTCGACTTGCAGTGCGGGGTGTTGTGGGTGACCAGCAGGCGGTGCTCCTGGTGCTGGCCGGCGTCGGTGAAGTACAGGCCGTACAGCTCCGCCTCGCCGCCGGAACCGGCGTACGTCACGCGCGGGTGCAGGCGGACCACGTCGCCGCCGAAGGTCACGACCACGGACTTGAAGGAGGCGTCCCGGCCGACCAGCGCGTTGTGCTGGGCCACGTGGACGGCCTTGTCGTCCCAGTCCTGGACCGAGACGACGGTCAGCTTGGCGCCGTCACCGAGGATGTAGTCGACATTGGCGGCGAGCACCGCGTCACCGGTGTGGTCGATGACCACGACGGCCTCGGCGAAGGTGCCCAGCTCGACCACCTGGTGACCGAAGGCGGTCCCGCCCTCGCCGTGCACCGCGATGCGGATCGGCTCGGTGAGGACGGTCTCCTTAGGGACGGTCACGACCGAGGCCTTCTCGAAGGCGGAGTACGCCTGGGCGGCGACGCGGTCCACGGGGGTGCCCGCCTTGCCGAGGCGCGCGTCGTCACGGCCGACGGCCTCGACGATGACACCCTCCGGGGCCTGGACGTCGACCTTCACGCCGTCACCGTTCGCGACGGCGGTGCCGTCGTGCAGGCCGCGCAGGCGCTCCAGCGGGGTGAACCGCCACTCCTCCTCACGGCCGTGCGGCACCGGGAAGTCCGCCACGTCGAAGGAGGGGGGCGCGCTCATGCGCGAGACGACGGTCGACTCCGCGGCGACCGCGATCGAGCCCGCGGTGGTCGACCCCAGCGGTGGGGGTCCCCCCGCTCGAACGGAGTTGGGAGTGGGGGAGTTGGGGGCCTCAGCCATGGCTGTCGTTGTGCTCTCTTCCTACGTCGATTCTGCGTGCTGCTTCGGGGCGGACCGGTGACTAACCGACCGCGCCCTCCATCTGCAGCTCGATCAGCCGGTTGAGCTCCAGCGCGTACTCCATGGGCAGCTCCTTGGCGATCGGCTCGACGAAGCCGCGCACGATCATCGCCATCGCCTCTTCCTCGGACAGGCCACGGCTCATCAGGTAGAAGAGCTGGTCCTCGGAGACCTTGGAGACGGTGGCCTCGTGGCCCATGGAGACGTCGTCCTCACGGACGTCCACGTACGGGTACGTGTCCGACCGGGAGATCGTGTCGACGAGCAGGGCGTCGCAGAGCACGTTCGACTTGGCGCCCGAGGCACCCTCGCCGATCTCGATGAGACCACGGTAGGAGGTACGGCCGCCACCGCGCGCCACCGACTTGGAGACGATGTTGGACGAGGTGTTCGGCGCCATGTGGACCATCTTGGCGCCCGCGTCCTGGTGCTGGCCCTCGCCGGCGAAGGCGATGGAGAGCGTCTCGCCCTTGGCGTGCTCGCCCATGAGGTAGACGGCGGGGTACTTCATCGTCACCTTGGAGCCGATGTTGCCGTCGATCCACTCCATGGTCGCGCCCTCGTAGGCCACGGCGCGCTTGGTGACCAGGTTGTAGACGTTGTTCGACCAGTTCTGGATGGTCGTGTAGCGGCAGCGGGCGTTCTTCTTGACGATGATCTCGACGACCGCGGAGTGCAGCGAGTCCGACTTGTAGATCGGGGCCGTGCATCCCTCGACGTAGTGCACGTAGGCACCCTCGTCGACGATGATCAGGGTCCGCTCGAACTGGCCCATGTTCTCCGTGTTGATGCGGAAGTAGGCCTGGAGCGGGATCTCCACGTGCACGCCCTTCGGCACGTAGATGAAGGAGCCACCCGACCACACGGCGGTGTTCAGCGCGGCGAACTTGTTGTCACCGGCCGGGATGACCGTGCCGAAGTACTCCTTGAAGAGCTCCGGGTGCTCCTTGAGCGCGGTGTCGGTGTCGAGGAAGATGACGCCCTGCTCCTCCAGGTCCTCGCGGATCTGGTGGTAGACGACCTCCGACTCGTACTGGGCCGCCACACCGGCCACGAGGCGCTGCTTCTCCGCCTCGGGGATGCCGAGCTTGTCGTACGTGTTCTTGATGTCCTCGGGCAGGTCCTCCCAGGACTCCGCCTGCTTCTCCGTGGAGCGCACGAAGTACTTGATGTTGTCGAAGTCGATGCCCGACAGGTCCGAGCCCCAGTTCGGCATGGGCTTCTTCTCGAAGAGCCGCAGACCCTTGAGGCGCAGCTTGGTCATCCACTCCGGCTCGGACTTCTTGCCCGAGATGTCACGGACGACGGCTTCGCTCAGACCGCGCTTCGCCGCGGCACCGGCCTCGTCCGAGTCGGCCCAGCCGTATTCGTACTTGCCCAGGCCCTCGAGTTCGGGGTGGGCAGTCTCCGTGGGGAGAGTCATGCGGGGTTCCTCCCGGCCGTGCTGGCAGATGCGTTGTGGGTGGTCTCGGAAATCTTTGAGGCTTTGGTCGCCCGGGGCGCTTTGGGGATGAACGTCGTACAGACGCCGTCGCCGTGCGCGATCGTCGCCAGTCGCTGCACATGCGTGCCGAGCAGCTCGGAGAAGATCTCCGTCTCGACCTCGCACAGCTGAGGGAACTTCTCCGCGACGTGGGCGACCGGGCAGTGGTGCTGGCAGAGCTGTTCGCCGACCGGTGCGCTGCGCGCCGTAGCAGCGTACCCGTCCGCGCTCAGGGCCTTGGCCAGTGCTTCGGTCCGCTGATCGGGGTCGGCGGCCTCGATGGCCCGGCGGTAGGCGGTCGCCTGCTCGGTGATCCTGGCGCGCGCGAAGGCGACGACGGCCTCGTCCCCGCCGAACTGCTCCCTGATCCAGCGCAGCGCGTCCGCGGCGAGCTTGTCGTACGACTGGTCGAAGGCGTCCCGGCCGCAGTCGGTGAGCGCGAAGACCTTGGCGGGGCGGCCTCGCGTACGCGCGCCGTACACGCGCTGCTCACGCGGCTGGACGACGTCGTCCGCGACCAGGGCGTCCAGGTGGCGCCGTACGGCCGCCTGAGTGAGTCCCAGCCTTCCGGCCAGCTCGGCGACGGTCGACGGGCCGTGGTCCAGGATGGATCGCGCGACCCGGTTGCGCGTGGAGCGCTCCCCGGTCGCGAGTTCCTCCTGAGGAGTGCCCGTGGGGGCCTCCCGAGCCTCGCCGACGTTTTTCACAACGCCATTGTTGCGTAATTCCTCGGAGCCTGACAAGCGCCGCCCGAACGGGCCGCCGGTGCGGTGCATCACTTAGGCATACCTAAGCTGACCTGCGTGAACGATCTCCGATCGATCAAATCGGTGGCAGTCCGAAGTGGCCTCCGGAAGACTTCCGGACCGTGCCCACACCCCCTCCCACCGGCCCTCTTGTCACCCGGGACACGGTGGTCACCCAGCTGCGCACGCTCGGCGTCGAACCCGGCGAGACGCTCCTCGTGCACTCCTCGCTCAGCGCGCTCGGCTGGGTCTGCGGAGGCGCCGTCGCGGTCGTCGCAGCACTCCTCGACGCGCTCGGACCGGACGGCACGCTGGTCGTTCCCAGCCAGTCGGGTGACCTCTCGGACCCGGCGTTGTGGGCCCGTCCGCCGGTACCCGAGGAATGGTGGGACACGATCCGCGCCACGATGCCCGCCTACGACCCGCTCGTCACCCCCTCGCGCGGAGTCGGCGTGATACCCGAGACCGTCCGCAGATGGCCGGGGGCCCTGCGCAGCGCGCATCCGCAGACCTCGTTCGCGGCCGTCGGAGCGCGGGCGGCGGATGTCGTCGCCGGACACGCCACCGACTGCCGCCTCGGCGAGCGGAGCCCGCTGGCCCGACTGGAGGCGATGGCCGCCCGGGTCCTCCTGCTGGGCACGGGCTACGACACGTGCACGAGCTTCCATCTGGCCGAGTACCGGATCCCGTCCTCCCTGGTCCGGGTGGGTCGCCCCGGACCGGACGGCTGGGAGGTGGTGACCGAGGTCTCGATCACCTCCGAGCGGTTCGACGAGCTGGGCCGCGACTTCGAGCGGGACCGTCCGGTGGTCCGCGGGACGGTGGGCGCGGCAGAGGCACGGCTCTTCCCCGTGGCGGACGCGGTGGGCTACGCGCAAAGGTGGCTGGCCGTGCACCGGCCACGCGACGAGTAGTTTTCGGACCCCCCGGTCCGGAGTCCGGCGCGGCTACCTAGACTCTGCCCATGCGAAGTGAGCCGGTCATCCAGGTGCAGTCCCTGGTGAAGCGGTACGGCACGAAGACCGCGGTGAACGGCCTCGACCTGGTGGCCCGGCCGGGTGTCACCGCCGTACTCGGACCCAACGGGGCGGGCAAGACGACCACTGTCGAGACCTGCGAGGGGTACCGCAAGCCGGACTCCGGAACGGTGCGGGTCCTTGGCCTCGACCCGGTCCGCGAGGCCGCCGCGCTGCGGCCCCGCATCGGCGTGATGCTCCAGTCCGGCGGCGTCTACGCAGGCGCCCGCGCCGACGAGATGCTCCGCCACATCGCGAAGCTGCACGCACACCCCCTGGATGTGGACGCGCTCATCGAGCGGCTCGGTCTCGGCAGCTGCGGACGGACGACGTACCGGCGGCTGTCGGGCGGCCAGCAGCAGCGGCTCGCGCTCGCGATGGCCGTGGTGGGCCGCCCGGAACTGGTCTTCCTCGACGAGCCCACCGCCGGCCTGGACCCGCAGGCCCGCCGGGCCACCTGGGACCTCGTGCGCGATCTGCGATCCGACGGCGTCTCCGTGATCCTGACGACCCACTTCATGGACGAGGCCGAGCAGCTCGCCGACGACGTCGCGATCATCGACGCCGGCCGGGTCATCGCCCAGGGCTCCCCGGAGGAGCTGTGCCGCGGCGGCGCGGAGAACACGCTGCGCTTCACCGGCCGCCCGGGCCTCGATGTCGGGTCCCTGCTCAAGGCCCTCCCGGCGGACTGCACGGCGGCGGAGCTGACGCCGGGTGCGTACCGCGTCGTCGGCAAGGTCGACCCGCAGCTGCTCGCCACGGTCACCTCCTGGTGTGCCCAGCACGGAGTGATGCCGGACCGGATCTCCGTCGAACGGCACACCCTCGAGGACGTCTTCCTGGAGCTGACCGGTAAGGAGTTGCGCTCATGACGGCGGCACGCGCGGCCTTCGGCCGGGGGTCCGGGGGTCGTCCCCCGGGAGAACACAGCCTGGAGCCGACCGGTAAGGAGTTGCGCTCATGACGGCGGCACGCGCGGCCTTCGGCCGGGGGTCCGGGGGTCGTCCCCCGGGAGAACACAGCCTGGAGCCGACCGGTAAGGAGTCGCAGTCATGACCGCCGTCGGCACGTACACGCCCAAGCCCGGCGCCGCGCCGCTGCCGCGGATGATCGCCGCGCAGGCCGCGCTCGAGACGAGGATGCTGCTGCGCAACGGCGAGCAGCTGCTCCTGACGGTCGTCATCCCGACGCTGCTGCTGGTCCTCTTCAGCTCCGTCGACGTCGTGGACACCGGCGCAGGCAAGGCCGTCGACTTCCTCGCCCCCGGCGTCCTCGCGCTCGCCGTGATGTCGACCGCGTTCACGGGGCAGGCCATCGCGACGGGGTTCGAGCGCCGGTACGGCGTACTGAAGCGGCTCGGCGCCTCGCCGCTGCCCCGCTGGGGGCTGATGACCGCAAAGACGGCCTCCGTCCTGGTGACCGAGGTCCTTCAGGTGGTCCTGCTGACGGTCATCGCCTTCGCGCTGGGCTGGTCGCCGCACGGCAATCCCTTCGCCGTGCTGTTGCTGCTGCTCCTCGGTACAGCGGCCTTCTCCGGGCTCGGCCTGCTGATGGCGGGCACGCTGAAGGCGGAGGCGACCCTGGCCGCCGCCAACCTGGTCTTCCTGCTGCTGCTCGTCGGCGGTGGGGTGATCGTGCCGCTGGACAAGTTCCCCTCCGGGGCCCAGGACGTGCTGGGAGTGCTCCCGATCTCCGCCCTGTCGGACGGCCTGCGGGAGGTGCTCCAGCACGGGGCGGGCACGCCGTGGGGCGACCTGGGCATCCTCGCCGTGTGGGCCGTCGCCGGGCTGGCCGCGGCCGGCCGGTTCTTCCGCTGGGAGTGACGCCCGGAGGCGGTGGGCGGTGATGCGCCCGCTCCCGCGGGCGCACCCCTAGTGAAAGCGTGCACAAGCGGCCCCCTACGATGAGGGGCGTGCCAAACGTGACCCGCGCCGATGCCGTAGCGGCCGTGCGCAACCCGCTCGCCTTCATCGCCGCACGCTGGACCCCGAAGCCCGGGACGGTCCGGCGGGCGGCGCTCGCCGCGCTCGTCATGTCGGTGGTCATCGTGGTCACCGGCGGTGCCGTACGCCTGACCGGCTCCGGGCTCGGCTGCCCGACCTGGCCGCAGTGCACGGACGACTCGCTGACCACGACCAGCGCCATGGGCGTGCACGGGGCCATCGAGTTCGGCAACCGCATGCTGACGTACGTGCTGTGCGCGGCGGTCGGCTGGGCGATCGTCGCCGCCCGCTCCCGCAAGCCGTGGCGACGGGACCTCACCCGGCTCGGCTGGGCGCAGTTCTGGATCGTCATGAGCAACGCGGTCCTCGGCGGCATCGTGGTCCTCGTCGGTCTCAACCCGTACACCGTCGCCGCTCACTTCCTGCTCTCCACCGCCCTGATCACGGTTGCCGCGGTCATGTGGCAGCGCACCCGGGAGGGAGAGGGGGAGCCCCGCCCGCTGGTCGGCAAGGCCGTGCAGCAGCTGGTGTGGTTCCTCGTGGTCGCCGCGGTCCTGCTGATCGCGGTGGGCACGGTGGTCACGGGCGCGGGCCCGCACGCGGGCGACTCACGGGAGGTCGCGCGCATCGATGTCGACTGGGAGTCCGTCGCCAAGCTGCACGCGGTGCTGGCCTGGATCGTGGTGACGCTGACCTTCGCGCTGTGGTTCGTCCTCAAGGCGGTGGACGCGCCCAAGGGGCCGCTGCACCGGGCCCGTGATCTGTTCCTGATCCTGCTGGGCCAAGGCGTGATCGGCTATGTGCAGTACTTCACGCATCTCCCCGAGCTGCTGGTGGGGCTGCACATGTTCGGGTCCTGCCTGGTGTGGATCGGGGTGCTGCGGGTGCTGCTGTCGCTGCGCGAGCGCCCCGAGGTGACGGCGGGTCTTCCGGGCCCCTCGGCAAAGTCCGCGCTCACGGCGGCGTGACCCGGGGGCCCGGGAGCCGTTCCACACTCGCTGCTGTGGCCCCACCACTGGCGCGCGAACCGGCACGTCCGGCTGTACACCCCGCCTGACGCGCGCACGGGTCACGTCAGCCCGTACACCCGCCGGGCGTTCCCCGCCGCGACCATCCCCGCCACCCGCTGCGCGTCCTCCAGCGACCAGGCGCCCTCGGAGACCCACCCGCCGAGCACCCGGGAGAGTGCCTCGCGGAACAGGCGGGCGCCGATCAGATGCAGCTCGGGCAGGCCGTGGGCACCGCTGGAGAAGAGGAGTTTGCCGAAGGGGGCCAGTTCCAGGAGTTCCGCGAGGACGGCGGCGGCACGGGCGCCCGTGCGGGCGAGGGCTGCACCCAGGTCGGCGTACACATGCGGGAACACCCCGGCCAGATGCGCCGCGTGCCGGTGGTACGGATAGCCGTGCAGCAGCACCAGGTCCGTGCCGAGTCCGGCCGTGGCACGTACGAAGTCGGTGAGCAGGACCGGGTCGGTGCGGTCGATGCGCAGGCCCGGCTCGCCGAGGCCCGCGTGGAGCTGGAGGGGGCGGCCCGAGGCCACCGCGCTCCACAGCAGATGGCGGAGCAGGACCGGGTCCGACAGGGCGCCGCCCACCCGGCGCCCCGCGAGCCAGCGGCCGGCGGCGCCCCGCACCTCCCCCGGCCCCGGCGGCTCCGGCGCGAGCGCCAGACCGTGCCGTACGCCCGCCAGGGACGTGAACGCCACCGCATGCGCCGCCGCCCCGTGGATCGACTCGGCGAGATTGGCGAGAAATGCCTCGACCGTGCCGGAGGTGTCGGCCACTTGTTCGGCAAGCAGCTCCAGACGGACGATCTCGTGCGCCTCGGCGTCCCCCGCGGAGGCCATCTCGGGGGGCCCGGTCAGATCGCCGGGCAGCCCGGTGTCGACGAGATAGGTGGTGATGCCGCTGCCCCGCAGCAGTCTGCGGCCTGCCTCCAGGACGCCGAGTTCGCGGCGCCGGGCGAGGTAGCGGGCGGGCGGGCAGTGCGGCTCCAGGCCGAGCAGCGGCGGACACCAGCGGCGTACGGCGAAACCGGTCTGGGTGTCGAAGAGGGTGGTGCCGGCGGCGGGCGGGCCCTCGGTGCGCGCGAGGTGGGCCTCGAACGTGCCGAGGCCCAGCTCGGTACGGAGCACGCCGTGGCAGTACTGGTCCACCAGGGACGGCGTTTCGATCATCCGGACTCCCCGCGACTGGACCGTGCCTCCTAAGGTCCTAACGGGTGAACCGGCGTGAGGTGTTGCTCTCAGGCGGTGCGCTTGCCGCCCACCTGGATTCCCGCCATCCGCGTCCACTCGTACGGGCCGGTCTTCACCTTGCCCGCGAACTCACCGTCGAAGGTCTCGTGGACGGTGATTCCGGCCTTCTGCACCGCCTTCTCGGCGATGTCGTACGTCGGTGCGACGAGGTCGCCCCAGCCGCCGTCCTCGCCGACGAGCACGATCCGGGCGCCGCGCTCCCCGATGTACGCCACCTGGCCCTCGGCACCGCCGTGCGCCTTGGCGAAGGCGTCGATCTCCTTGGCGAGCCGGGCCGCCCTGCGCTCGGCCTTGGCGGCCCGCTTGGCGTCGGTGGCCTCGTCAACCTGCTGCGTGTCTGCCATAGCCAGGATGCTACCGACGGGTAGATCAAACGGCGACGGGAGGGGTGCGTGGCCTTGGCCACGCACCCCTCCCGTCGGTTGTCCGCAGCAGGCGCTAGCGCAGGAACGGATCCACGGCGACCGCGACGAACAGCAGCGAGACGTAGGTGATGGACCAGTGGAACAGCCGCATCTCCTTCAGCTTCACGCCCGTCGCCTCCGCCTTCGCGCGGTTCTGGAGCGCGTGCGCCTCCCACAGCCACCAGCCGCCGGCCGCGAGGGCGACCGCCGTGTAGAACCATCCCGTGTAGCCGAGCGGGGTGAGCAGCAGCGAGACCGCGACCATCACCCAGCTGTAGATCACGATCTGCCGGGCGACCACCTTGTTGGAGGCGATGACCGGCAGCATCGGCACGCCCACGCGCGCGTAGTCCTCCTTCACCTTCATGGACAGCGGCCAGTAGTGCGGCGGCGTCCAGAAGAACATGACGAGGAAGAGGATGACCGGCGCCCACGAAAGCGAGTCGGTGACGGATGACCAGCCGATGAGAACCGGGAGACAGCCCGCGATGCCGCCCCAGACGATGTTCTGCGACGTACGCCTTTTGAGGATCATCGTGTAGACGACGACGTAGAAGAGCAGCGCTCCGAGCGACAGCCACGCGGACAGCCAGTTGACGGTGAAACCGAACAGCAGCGTCGAGACGACCGCCAGCGTGATGCCGAAGGCCAGGCACTCACGGGGGCTGACCATGCCGGTCACCAGGGGACGCTGGGACGTGCGCTCCATGAGCGCGTCGATGTCACGGTCGATGTACATGTTCAGCGCGTTGGCGCCGCCCGCGGAGAGATAGCCGCCGATGCAGGTGAGCAGCACAAGTCTCAGGCTCGGCACGCCCTGCTGGGCGAGGAACATCACCGGGACGGTGGTGATCAGCAGCAGCTCGATGATCCGCGGCTTGGTCAGCGCCACGAACGCCTTGACACGGGCCCCAAACGGCCGCTGGCCCCGGCTGCTGCTCACTTCGAGCACTCCCGGCGGACGGGATTCGACGGCCGTCACGTACACCCCTGACAGAGACATCCCAGCGAGCCCGGCTGTGAAGTAGCGGTAAAGGCTCGCGCGTACCTCCGCAACTTTAGACGTTGCCCCAAGCCCGCCCTTCGCGGGGGTGGGTCGTGTTGGCGCCGCCGCCCGGTGCGCGCGTGAGCTGTGGGGCCCGTCCGCCGGACGCAGGGAAAGGCGGGAAAGCACGAGCCGGGGACCGCTCGACTGAGCATTCGGATGAGCGGCCCCGTATTCATTTGCCGAATACCGTTCCGGCCGGTCGGGAGGCGGATCGGGGTGACTCCCGGCAGTCTGGAATGACTCGAAAAGACGCACGTACTCACGGGGGTAGGCTCAGCAGCGGCCGGTGGGCGCCAAGCGCACCGGCATTCGACATGTGGAGAGGAGCCCTGACTCAGGGTGAGCACCAAGCCGACCACCACAGACCTCGAGTGGACCGAGTTGGACCAGCGGGCCGTGGACACCGCCCGTGTCCTGGCCGCCGATGCCGTACAGAAGGTCGGCAACGGCCATCCGGGTACGGCGATGAGCCTGGCTCCGGCCGCCTACACCCTCTTCCAGAAGGTGATGCGCCACGATCCGGCGGATCCCGAGTGGGTGGGGCGCGACCGTTTCGTGCTGTCAGCCGGCCACTCGTCCCTGACCCTCTACACCCAGCTCTACCTGGCCGGTTTCGGCCTGGAGCTGGACGATCTGAAGGCGTTCCGCACCTGGGGCTCGAAGACCCCGGGCCACCCGGAGTACGGGCACACCAAGGGTGTGGAGACGACCACCGGCCCGCTGGGCCAGGGTGTGGCCAACGCGGTGGGCATGGCGATGGCCTCCCGTTACGAGCGCGGTCTGTTCGACCCGGACGCCCCGCAGGGCGCTTCGCCCTTCGACCACTTCATCTACTGCATCGCCGGTGACGGCTGTCTCCAGGAGGGCATCTCCGCGGAGGCGTCCTCGCTGGCCGGTCACCAGAAGCTCGGCAACCTGATCCTGCTGTGGGACGACAACCACATCTCGATCGAGGGCGACACGGAGACCGCGGTCTCCGAGGACACGGCCAAGCGGTACGAGGCCTACGGCTGGCACGTGCAGCGCGTGGCGCCGAAGCCGGACGGCGACCTGGACCCGCACGCGATCTACGACGCGATCCAGGAGGCCAAGAAGGTCACCGACCGGCCGTCCTTCATCGCGATGCGCTCGATCATCGCCTGGCCCGCCCCGCACGCCCAGAACACCGAGGCCGCGCACGGCTCGGCGCTGGGCGAGGAGGAGGTCGCGGCCACCAAGCGCGTCCTCGGCTTCGACCCCGAGAAGCACTTCGATGTCGCGGACGAGGTCCTGGCGCACACCCGCAAGGCGCTGGAGCGGGGGCGTGAGGCCAAGGCCGAGTGGGAGAAGAGCCTCCAGGAGTGGCGGACGGGCAACCCGGAGCGCGCCTCCGAGTTCGACCGCATCAGCAAGGGGGAACTGCCCACCGGCTGGGAGGAGAAGCTCCCGGTCTTCGAGGAGGGCAAGGCGGTGGCCACCCGCGCCGCCTCCGGCAAGGTGCTCCAGGCCCTCGGCGCGGTCGTCCCCGAGCTGTGGGGCGGCTCGGCCGACCTGGCCGGCTCCAACAACACCACCATCGACAAGAACAGCTCCTTCCTGCCGGCGGACAACCCGCTGCCGGGGGCGAACCCGTACGGGCGCACGATCCACTTCGGTATCCGCGAGCACTCCATGGCCGCGGAGATGAACGGCATCACCCAGCACGGCAACACCCGCGTCTACGGCGGCACCTTCCTGGTGTTCTCCGACTACATGCGCAACGCGGTCCGTCTGTCGGCCCTGATGCACCTGCCGGTGACGTACGTGTGGACGCACGACTCCATCGGTCTGGGCGAGGACGGCCCGACCCACCAGCCGATCGAGCACCTGGCCAGCCTGCGCGCCATCCCGGGCCTGAACGTCGTGCGTCCTGCCGACGCCAACGAGACGGCCATCGCCTGGCGCGAGATCATGCGCCGCTGGACGAAGGAGTACGGCAAGGGCGCCCCGCACGGTCTCGCGCTGACCCGTCAGGGCGTGCCCACGTACGAGCCCAACGAGGGCACCGTGCGCGGTGGTTACGTCCTGTTCGAGGCCGAGGGCGGCGAGCCCCAGGTGATCCTGATCGCCACCGGCTCCGAGGTGCACGTGGCCGTCGAGGCCCGTGAGCAGCTCCAGGCCGAGGGCATCCCGACGCGGGTCGTTTCGATGCCGTCCGTGGAGTGGTTCGAGGAGCAGGACCAGGGGTACCGGGACAGCGTCCTGCCGCCGTCGGTGAAGGCACGGGTCGCGGTGGAGGCCGGGATCGGTCTCACCTGGCACCGTTTCGTCGGGGACGCGGGCCGCATCGTTTCCCTGGAGCACTTCGGTGCTTCGGCCGACGGCAAGGTGCTCTTCCGTGAGTTCGGTTTCACTCCCGAGAACGTCGCATCCGCCGCCCGGGAATCGATCGCCGCAGCCCAGCGCTGACGCTCATATACGACACGTAGGAGATGCATTTTCCATGACAGACGCACTCAAGCGCCTCTCCGATGAAGGCGTCGCGATCTGGCTGGACGACCTGTCGCGCAAGCGGATCACGTCCGGCAATCTCGCCGAACTGATCGACCAGCAGCACGTGGTGGGCGTCACCACGAACCCGACGATCTTCCAGAAGGCGATCTCGTCGGGCGACGGCTATGAGCAGCAGCTCACCGACCTCGCCGCCCGCAAGGTCACCGTCGAAGAGGCGGTCCGCATGATCACCACGGCGGACGTCAGGGACGCCGCCGACATCCTGCGCCCGGTGTTCGACGCCACGCAGGGTCTGGACGGGCGTGTGTCGATCGAGGTAGACCCGCGTCTGGCCCACAACACCCGGGCCACCGTCGCCGAGGCCAGGCAGCTGGCCTGGCTGGTCGACCGGCCGAACGCGTTCATCAAGATCCCGGCCACCGAGGCGGGTCTCCCGGCCATCACCGAGACGATCGCCAACGGCATCAGCGTCAACGTCACGCTGATCTTCTCGCTGGACCGCTACCGCAAGGTCATGGACGCGTACCTGACCGGCCTGGAGAAGGCCAAGGAGCGCGGCCTGGACCTGTCCAAGATCCACTCGGTGGCGTCCTTCTTCGTGTCCCGTGTGGACACCGAGGTCGACAAGCGGATCGACGCGCTCGGCACTCCCGAGGCCAAGGCCCTGCGCGGCAAGGCGGCCATCGCGAACGCGCGGCTCGCCTACCAGGCCTACGAGGAGGTGTTCAGCAGCGACCGCTGGGCCGCCCTGGACAAGGCGCAGGCCAACAAACAGCGTCCGCTGTGGGCCTCCACCGGCGTCAAGGACCCGGCCTACAAGGACACCATGTACGTCGAGGAACTGGTGGCACCAAACACGGTGAACACCATGCCGGAGGCCACGCTGCTGGCCACCGAGGACCACGGCGAGATCCGCGGCAACACCATCGCCGGCAGCTACGAGCAGGCGCGCGCCGACCTGGACGCGGTCGAGAAGCTCGGGATCTCGTACAACGAGGTGGTCCAGCTCCTGGAGGACGAGGGCGTCGAGAAGTTCGAGGCCTCCTGGAACGACCTTCTGAAGTCGACGGAGGCGGAGCTCGAGCGCCTCGCCCCCTCGGAGGGCTGAGATCTTGACATCCGCACACGGAGCGAACCCGCTTCGTGACGCCGCGGACCGACGGCTCCCGCGTGTCGCGGGGCCGTCGGGCCTGGTCATCTTCGGCGTTACGGGCGATTTGTCACGTAAAAAGCTGATGCCTGCGGTTTACGACCTGGCCAACCGCGGCCTGCTGCCGCCGGGCTTCTCGCTCGTCGGCTTCGCCCGCCGCGAATGGAAGGACGAGGACTTCGCGAACGAGGTCCACGACGCGGTCAAGGAGCACGCCCGCACTCCCTTCCGCGAAGAGGTCTGGCAGCAGCTCATCCAGGGCATGCGGTTCGTCCAGGGCACCTTCGACGACGACGACGCGTTCGAGCGGCTGCGCGCCACCATCGACGAGCTGGACAAGGCCCAGGGCACGGGAGGCAACTTCGCCTTCTACCTCTCGGTGCCGCCGCGGTCCTTCCCGGTGGTCATCCAGCAGCTCAAGAAGCACGGCCTGGCCGACCCCAAGGAAGGCTCCTGGCGCCGGGCGGTCATCGAGAAGCCCTTCGGCCACGACCTGAAGTCGGCCGAGGAGCTCAACGCGATCGTGCACGAGGTCTTCGCTCCGGACCAGGTCTTCCGCATCGACCACTACCTGGGCAAGGAGACCGTTCAGAACATCCTGGCGCTGCGCTTCGCCAACCAGTTGTTCGAGCCGGTCTGGAACCGGTCCTTCGTGGACCACGTACAGATCACCATGGCCGAGGACATCGGCATCGGCGGCCGCGCCGGCTACTACGACGGCATCGGCGCCGCCCGCGACGTCATCCAGAACCACCTGCTGCAGCTGATGGCGCTGACCGCCATGGAGGAGCCCTCCTCCTTCGGCGCGGACGCGCTCGCCGCCGAGAAGACCAAGGTCCTCGGGGCCGTCCGGCTGCCCAGGGACCTCGGCCAAGACTCCGTGTTCGCGCAGTACACGGCCGGCTGGCAGGGCGGTGAGAAGGTCATCGGGTACCTCCAGGAGGAGGGCATCGACCCGCACTCGAAGACCGACACCTACGCGGCCATCAAGCTGGAGGTCGACAACCGCCGCTGGGCGGGCGTCCCCTTCTACCTGCGCACCGGCAAGCGGCTCGGCCGCCGGGTCACCGAGATCGCGGTCGTCTTCCAGCGCGCCCCGCACTCCCCCTTCGACACCACCGCCACCGAGGAACTCGGGCAGAACGCGATCGTCATCCGCGTCCAGCCCGACGAGGGCGTCACCGTCCGCTTCGGTTCCAAGGTGCCGGGCACCTCGATGGAGATCCGGGACGTGTCCATGGACTTCGCCTACGGCGAGTCCTTCACGGAGTCCAGCCCGGAGGCCTACGAGCGTCTGATCCTGGACGTGCTGCTCGGCGACGCGAACCTGTTCCCGCGTACCGAGGAGGTCGAGCTGTCCTGGAAGATCCTCGACCCGATCGAGGAGTACTGGGAGAAACACGGCAAGCCCGCGCAGTATCCGGCCGGCACCTGGGGGCCCGTCGAGGCCGACAAGATGCTGCAACGAGACGGACGGAGCTGGCGCCGCCCATGAAGATAGACCTCACGGACACCACGGCCAGCAAGATCAACAAGGCGCTGGTGCAGGGCCGCCGCGCGATCGGCACCCCCGCCGTCGGCATGGTCCTCACGCTGGTCATCGTCACCGACGAGGAGAACGCCTACGACGCCCTGAAGGCCGCCAACGACGCGTCCCGCGAACACCCCTCGCGCACGCTGGTGGTCATCAAGCGCGTGTCGCGTTCCCCGCGCGACCGCACGTCCTCACGCCTGGACGCCGAGGTACGGGTGGGCGCCGAGGCGGGCACCGGTGAGACGGTCGTCCTGCGGCTGTACGGCGAGGTGGTCGAGCACGCCGACTCGGTGGTCCTGCCGCTGCTGCTGCCGGACGCGCCCGTGGTCGTGTGGTGGCCGGTGAACGCCCCGCTCGACCCGGCCAACGACCCGCTCGGCGCGCTCGCGCAGCGCCGGGTCACGGACACCTACACGGCCGAGGCGCCGGTGCGGGAGCTCAGCGCCCGCGCCGACGCCTACACGCCCGGCGACACCGACCTGTCCTGGACCCGCATCACGCCCTGGCGCTCGATGCTGGCCGCCGCCCTCGACCAGGTCACCTGCGAGGTCGGGGCCGTCGAGGTGGAGGGCGAGGAGTTCAACCCGAGCTGTGAGCTGCTCGCGATGTGGCTCGCGGACCGGCTGGACGTCCCCGTCAAGCGGTCCCTGTCCTCCGGCCCCGGGCTCACGGCCGTCCGGCTGGACACGAGCTGCGGCGCGATCGCCCTGGACCGGGCCGACGGCTCGCTGGCCACGCTCTCCATCGAAGGGCAGCCGGACCGCGCGGTGGCGCTGAAGCGCCGCGACACCTCCGAACTGATCGCGGAGGAGCTGCGCCGGCTCGACCCGGACGACATCTATGCGTCGGCGCTGCGGTACGGCGTGCACCGGCTGGCCACCGCGGCCGAACCGGCCCCGGCCGGGGAAGCCGGGGCGGCCGAAGGCGCCGTGGCGGTCGAGGCACCCGTGGAGACCGCCGCCAAGGCACCCGCGCAGAAGGCCGCCAAGAAGGCTCCGGCGAAGAAGGCGGCAGCGAAATGAGCACTCCCCAACTCGTCGTCCACCGCGACAAGGAGCTGATGGCCCAGGCCGCGGCGGCCCGGCTGATCACCAAGATCGTGGACGCGCAGGCCTCGCGGGGCTCCGCGTCGGTGGTGCTCACCGGCGGCCGCAACGGCAACGGCCTGCTCGCCGCGCTCGCCGCCGCGCCCGCCCGGGACGCCATCGACTGGGGCCGGCTCGACCTGTGGTGGGGCGACGAGCGCTACCTGCCGGAGGGCGACCCGGAGCGCAACTACACCCAGGCGCGCGAGGCGCTGCTCGACGCCGTCCCGCTGGACCCTAAGCGCGTGCACCCCATGCCCGCGTCGGACGGCCCGTACGGGGCCGACGTGGAAGCGGCGGCCGAGGCGTACGCGGCGGAGCTGGCCCGGGCGGCAGGGCCCGAGAACCATGGCTCGGTGCCCACCTTCGACGTCCTGATGCTGGGCGTCGGCCCGGACACCCATGTGGCCTCGCTCTTCCCTGAAATGCCCGCGGTGCGGGAGACCGAGCGGACGGTGGTCGGTGTGCACGGCGCACCGAAGCCGCCGCCGACCCGGATCACCCTCACGCTGCCGGCGATCCGCTCCGCCCGTGAGGTGTGGCTGCTGGCGGCCGGCGAGGACAAGGCGCAGGCCGTGGCGATCGCGCTGTCGGGCGCGGGCGAGATCCAGGCTCCGGCGGCCGGGGCGCGCGGCAGGTCGCGCACGCTGTGGCTGCTGGACGCGGCGGCGGCTTCCCAGCTGCCGAGATCGCTGTACCCGCCGGCGTCCCCCTGACCGGCGCGGTCGTCGTCGCACGCCGGACGGGCCCTTCACCGCCCGTCCGGCGTGCCGTCCACGGGGCGGGGCTACTTGACCGAGCCCGCCATGACCCCCTGCACGAAGTGCCGCTGGAAGGCGAAGAACACCACCACCGGCACGATCAGCGACAGGAACGCCCCGGGCGCCAGGACGTCGATGTTGCTGCCGAACTGCCGTATCTGCGACTGCAGTTCGACCGTCAGCGGCTGGGAGGAGCTGTCCGCGAACAGCAGGGCCACCAGCATGTCGTTCCACACCCACAGGAACTGGAAGATGGCGAGGCTGGCGATGGCGGGCCGCCCCACCGGCAGCACGAGCCGTGTGAAGATGCGCCACTCGCTCCCGCCGTCCATCCGCGCCGCCTCCAGCATCTCCTTCGGCATCTCGGCGAAGTAGTTCCGCAGCAGGAACACGGCGAACGGCAGGCCGTAGGCCACGTGGAAGAGCACGACTCCGGGGATCGTGCCGAACAGCCCCAGCTGGCCGAAGAGTTTGGCGACCGGCAGCAGACCGATCTGCACCGGCACCACCAGCAACGCCACCACCAGCAGGAAGAGCGGCTCGCGCCCGGGAAAGTCCAGCCAGGCGAAGGCGTATCCGGCGAGCGCCGCGATGATCACGACCAGCGCGGTGGTCGGCACGGAGATCAGCACCGTGTTCCAGAACGCCTGCGTCATCCCGGCGTTCTTCAGCAGCGCCGAGTAGTTGTCGAAGGACAGCTGACCGGGACTGGCCAGGGCCGTCCACCAGCCGCCCTTCGCGGTGTCCTCGGCTGACCGCAGCGACGAGACGAACAGCCCCGCCAGCGGGGTGAGCCAGATCAGGCCGATCACCACGAGGAAGGCCTGCACCAGCCCGTTGCCGAGGCCACGCCTGACCGCGTTCATCGCTGACTCCTTCGGAAACGGCGGACGTTGAACACCATCGCGGGGATCACCAGGAGCAGGAGCAGTACCCCGAGGGCGCTGCCCAGCCCCTGGTTGTTGCCGCCTCCGAACGAGACCAGCCACATCTGCGTCGCGAGCACGGTCGCGTCCTCCTGCACCGGCCCGGGCGCGATGATGTAGACGAGGTCGAAGACCTTCATCACATTGATGACGAGCGTCACGAAGACGACGGTCAGCACGGGCGCGAGCAGCGGCACGGTGATGCGCCGGAAGATCTGCCACTCGTTCGCCCCGTCCATCCGCGCCGCCTCCAGCGCGTCGCGCGGCAGGGTGGACAGGCCCGCGCCGATCAGCACCATCGCGAAGCCGGTCCAGATCCACAGGTACGCCCCGATGATCGCGGGCGTGACCAGGGCGGGCCCGAGCCAGGAGACGCCCTGGTACGGCGGCGCGAAGTTCGCCGCCGGCAGCTTCACCGTGTACGTACCGGAGGCCAGCCCGGTGAAGCGGAAGGAACCGTCCGAGGCCGTCGTCGTGCTCGCCACGGTCCGCCCGTCACGGACCGCCTCGACCCTCATCTCCGGCAGGCCGCTCTCCCGCCGGTCGACCTTGCCCTGCCGCCCTCCCCCGCCGGGCGTGAAGTCCAGGTAGACGACTCCGCGCAGCTCGTCGGAGGCGGGCTTGTGCCCGGCCGCCGCGTAGGCGGGCGCGGCGCTACCGGGCAGGTCCTTGGGCAGTACGCCGACCATCGGGAGCGTCACCGAGGCACCGGGCGACACGCCCTTGCCCGTCGTGTAGGAGCCGTCCCGGCCCTTGGTCAGCCCCTGTCCCTGTCGGGCCCGGGCGGTCGGATACGAGGACGTGCCCTGGAAGGCGTCGTGGACCGAGACCACGGCGGCGTTCAGGACACCCTTGTCCGGGTCCTCGTCGTAGGCGAGCCGGAAGATGATGCCCGCGGCGAGGAAGGACACGGCCATCGGCATGAAGAGCAGCAGCTTGAAGGCCGTGGCCCAGCGGACCTTCTCGACCAGGACGGCCAGGATCAGGCCCAGGCCGGTCAGCAGCGCAGGGGCGACGACGACCCAGATCGCGGTGTTGCGGATGGCCTTCAGCGTGGCCGGGTCGCGGAACATCTCGGCGTAGTTGCCGCCACCCACGAAGCGTGTGCCGGAGGCGTCGAAGAAGCTGCGGCCGACCGAGAACAGCACCGGGTAGACGACGAGCGCGCCGAGCAGCAGCAGCGCCGGGAGGGCGAACAGCAGGGCGATGATCCGGCCGCGCCGTCGCGTGCGCCGTGTGCCGGGGGCGGACGCGACGGGCGGGGAGCTCGCCTCTTTCGCGAGCGTGGGGGCGGTCATGGCCGGTCAGCCCCGGTAGGCCTTGGCCGCCGCGGCCTCCAGCGCAGCCGCGGTCGCCTTGGGGTCCGACGGGTCGCGCAGGAAGTCCTGGAGGAGCTTCCACTCGCCGGTGCCCTTGGTGCCGCCGAAGGAGGCGGGCGCCTGGTCGGACATGTCGAAGCGGACCGAGTCCCCGGCGCCGACGAGGGACTTGGCGGTGGCTCGGGTGACGTCGTCGCCGTAGGAGGCGAGGTCGAGCTTCTTGTTCGGGGACAGGAAGCCGCCCGCCTTCGCCCACACGGCCGCCGCCTCGGGGGTCGCCAGGTACTCGAGCAGCTTCATGCCGGCGTCGGCGTTCTTGCCGTCCTTGAGGACGACCGCCGCGTCACCGCCGCTGACCACCGGCGCGGGGCCGCCGTCGACGGAGGGGAACGGGAAGAAGTCCGCGTCCTTGCCGATGGTCTTGCCGAACTGGTCGTGGGCGACCCCGGCGACGAAGTCGCCCTCGTAGACGAGGCCGGCCTCGGGCTTGGGGCCGAAGACCTTCTCGACGGAGCCGGGGAAGTCGGTGTTGAGCGCCTCTTTCTGGCCGCCCGCGATCAGCTGCTTGTCCTTGAAGAGCTTGCCGAGTGTGGTGAGGGCGTTCACCACGCTCGGGTCGGTCCACTTCAGCTTGTGCGCGGCGAGTGCGTCGTACTTCTGGGGTCCGGCCTGGGAGAGGAAGACGTTCTCGAACCAGTCGGTGAGCGTCCAGCCGTCCTGCCCGGCGACGGCGAAGGCCGCGAGACCGGAGTCGGAGACGGTGTGCCCGGCCTTGAGCATCTCCTCGTACGTCTTGGGCGGCTTGACGCCGGCCTGCGTGAGCGCGTCGGGGCTGTACCAGACGGTCGACTTGTGGGCGGCCTTGAAGTACAGGCCGTAGAGGGTGCCGTCGACGCTGCCGTAGTTCTTCCAGACGGGCGCGTAGCCGGCGTCGACGGACTGCCGGGTGGTCGCCGACAGCGGCTTGAGCCAGCCCTTCTTCGCGAACTGCTGGAGCACGCCGACCTGCGGGACCATCACCACGTCGGGGGCGTTTCCGCCCTCGATCTTGCTGCCGACGACGGTGGAGACGTTGTCCCCGGTGGAGACGAACTGCGTCTTGGCGCCGGTCTTCTCGGTGAACGCGTCCAGCACCTTCTGGAAGTTCTTCTGCTCGCTGCCCGACCAGACGCCGGCCACGGTGACCGTCTGGCCGCTGAGGGCCTTGTCTCCGCCGCCGGCGGAGACCGGCCCGCCGCCGCAGGCCGTCGCGCCGAGCGCCAGTGCCAGGGCGGTGCAGCCGGTGAGCAGGGTGGTACGTCGTCGCATCATCGTTGATGTCCCTTCGGGGAAGTGGGGAAACTGAGGGGGCTCAGAGGCCGAGGGCGTCGTCGCTGATCCACCAGGCGGCCGTGGAACCGGCGAGCACCCCGGGCGGGCAGGGGCCGCTGGCGAGCAGCGGGGTGCCGGAGACGGGCGCGGGTGTGGGGGCGGTACCGAAGTTGACGGCGCAGACCAGGCCGTCGCCGCGGACGAAACCGAGGACGCCGGGCGGCGTGTCCAGCCAGCGCAGGGTGCCCTCGCCCAACTGGGGCAGCGCCGCGCGCAGTTGCAGACCGTCGCGGTACAGGTGCCAGAAGGAGCGGGTGTCGGCGAGGGCCCGTTCGGTGGCGTGTTCGGCGAACCACTCGGGCTGCGGCAGCCAGGGCTTGGCGCTGTCGGCACCGGAGGTGAAGCCGAACGGGGATGCCTGCCCCGACCACGGCAGCGGCACCCGGCAGCCGTCGCGGATCCGGGCGCGGCTGCCGGTGCGGTGGAAGATCGGGTCGGTGAGGACGTCGTCGGGCAGATCCACGACCTCGGGCAGGCCCAGCTCCTCGCCCTGGTAGATGTACGCGGCACCGGGCAGCGCCAGCATCAGCAGCGCGGCGGCGCGGGCCCGGGCGGGGCCCAGACCGCTGCCCTCGGTGGCGGGCTCTCCGTAGCGGGTGACCGTGCGCACCTGGTCGTGGTTGTTGAGGACCCAGGTGACCGTGGAACCCGTACCGGCGATGTCCTGCATGGCCTCCGAGATCACCTTGCGGAAGGCGTCGGGGTCCCAGGGGGCGCTCAGCAGGTCGAAGAAGAACGCCTGGTGCAGTTCGTCCGGGCGGACGTACTCGGCGTGTTCGCGGGCGGTCGGCACGGAGACCTCGCCGACGAGCAGCCGTTCGCGGCCGTCCCGTGCGGTGTACTCCTCGCACACCGCCCGCCAGTGCCGCCACACCTCGTGCACCTCGGGCTGGTTCCAGGCGAGCGGGTTGACCGAGTCGCGGGTGCGGGCGTCGGCCTCCGGGTCCGGGGAGTCCGGCAGTTCGGGGTGCTTGAAGAGGCCGGCGGCGACGTCGATGCGGAAGCCGTCGACGCCCCGGTCCAGCCAGAAGCGCAGCACCCGGTCGAACTCGGTGGCGACCTCGGGGGTGCGCCAGTTCCAGTCGGGCTGCTCGGGCGTGAACATGTGCAGGTACCACTGGCCGGGGCGCCCGTCCGCCTCGGTGACGCGGGTCCAGGCGGGGCCGCCGAACATGCCGTGCCAGTTGTTGGGCGGCTCCGCGCCGTCCGGTCCACGGCCGTCGGCGAAGTGGAAGCGGGCACGGGCGGGGCTGCCGGGCGGGGAGGCGAGCGCCTCGCGGAACCAGGGGTGCTCGCTGGAGCAGTGGTTGGGCACGATGTCGAGCAGGACCTTGATGCCGAGCCGGTGGGCGGCCGTCGTCAGCAGGTCGAACTCGGCGAGGTCGCCGAAGAGCGGGTCGACGTCGCAGTAGTCGGCCACGTCGTAGCCGTGGTCGTGCTGCGGCGAGGGATAGAAGGGGCTCAGCCAGATCCCGTCGACTCCGAGCTTCTTGAGGTACGGCAGCCCGGCCCTGACCCCTGCGAGATCGCCGATGCCGTCGCCGGTGCTGTCCAGGAAGCTGCGGACGTACACCTGGTAGATCACTGCGTCGCGCCACCAGCGGTGGGTGCGGATGCGCTCGAGACTCACCCCGTCGACCTGTCTGTGCGTGCGGGAAGGCCCTGTTCGCGCAGAGCCAGCGGTTATGCATGCATGTTAAGTAGAGATGTCGCCTGGGTGTCAATGAACAGGCGTAAGATAGCCACCAGTTGGCCCGTCTTATGGGTATATATCGGGCCCCTAACCCACAAGTCTGGGCCTTGGCGTTACCTAACATGTAACTAGTGCGGTCAGGGGTGGGAGACCGCGGCCAGCTCCCTCGCCAGCCGTCGCACCGCGCTCTCGGGCGTCTCGTGCCCGGTCAGCGCGTCATGGACGACCGCCTGCACGGCCAGGCTGACCTGGTCGTAGCGCGGGCTCTTGGGACGCGGGGCGGCGGCGAGGACACTCGCGCGCAGGGTAGGCAGATACGGGAACCGCCGCACCAGTTCGGGGTCGTCGTAGAGCGCGGCCCGCACAGGCGGCAGGGCGCCGCGCGTGAGGACCTGCCGCTGGACCCGTTCACCGGTGAGGTAGGCGATCAGGCGCGCGGCGGAATCCGGATGCCGCGCATGTGCGTTGACGGCCAGGTTGGAGCCGCCGAGGACACTCGTCCCCGGCCCGTGCGGCCCTGGCAGCGGCACGGCGCCGATCCTGCCGGCGACCTCGGACCCCCGGGCGGAGGCGACGACGTACGCGTAGGGCCAGTTGCGCAGAAAGAGAAGCCGGCCGTCCTGGAAGGCCTGTTTGGACTCCTCCTCCTTGTACGTCAGCGCCTCCTTGGGGATCCAGCCCTCCCGCACGCCGCGGGCGAGGAAGCCGATGCCCTCGCGGGCCGCGGCCGAGTTCACGGTGACGCGTTCGCCCTCGTCGCCGAGGATCGTGCCGCCCGCCGAGTACACGGCCTCGGCCGCGTTGACCGTGAGGCCCTCGTACGGCAGGAACTGGCCCGCGTACCCCCCGAGTCCGTACTTCGGGGCGATGGTCCTGGCCTCCCGCTCCAGTTCCGCCCACGTACGCGGCGGTGCCACGCCCTCCTTGGCGAGGATGTCCTTGCGGTACAGCAGCAGACCGGCGTTGGTGACATACGGGACCGCGTACAGCTGCCCGTCGTAGGTCGCCGTGTCGACGACCGGCGGCAGGAAGCTCTTCAGCGGGAAACGGTCGCGCGGCAGCGGACGGATCCAGCCGGCCGCCGCGAACTCCGAGGTCCAGGCGACATCGATGTTGAGGACGTCGAACCGGCTGCGGTCGCCGCCGCGCAGGTCGGTCGTCATCTGCGCGTGGGTCTCGTCCGCGGAGTCCGGCAGCTCGACGAGGGTCACCTGCTCGCCGGGGTGGGTGCGGTTCCAGCCCTGGAGCAGCGGGCCGAGGTAGCCGGTGAGGTCGCCGGCGGTGGCCAGGGTGAGCGGGCCACGGCCGCCTGCGGCCCCGTCGTCGGCGCGGGCGCCCGAGGCGACGTAGCCGGTCAGGACCACGGCGAGGACGAGGAGGCCCCTACCGGCGGCACGCATCCACCGCATAGGTTCCTCCCTGTACACCGGCGCCGGGCACCCTTGCCCGGGTCAGAGGCATGTATACCTGTTAGGTATGGGCGATACTAGGGCCTGGAGCACATTACGAGGACAGGAGGACAGCACGAGTGCGCCTGCCCCTCCTGGCACTCCTCGCACGCGGCCCCGCCCATGGCTACGAGCTCAAGCAGGACCTTGAGCAACTGCTGGGCTCCGCGTACCCTCAGCCGAACGTCGGCCAGATCTACGTCACCCTCGGCCGCCTCGAGAAGTCGGGACTGATCGAGGGCGAGGAGGTCGAGCAGTCCAGCCGGCCCAACAAGAAGATCTACCACCTCACCGACGCCGGGCGTGAGGCGCTGCGCGCCTGGTACGAGGAGACCGAGGACGAGCCGCGGGTCAGGGACGAGTTCTTCATGAAGCTGGCGCTCGCCCCGCAGACCGGTCTCGCCGACCAGATCGCCCTGATCAACAAACAGCGGCGCCAGTACCTCAACACCATGCGCAGCCTGTCGAAACTGGCCGCCGCCGAAGACCGCGACAACCGGGTCGCCCATCTGCTGATCGAGGGCGCGATGCTGCACCTGCAGGCCGACCTCGACTGGCTGGAGCGGTGCCAGGAGGAACTGGAGGAGCTGGAGTGAGCGAGGGCTCCCCACCTCTGCTGCGGGCCGAGGGCCTCGTCAAGACCCACCACGGCGAGGGCGCGCCCGCCCACGCGGTGCGCGGGGTCGACCTGCGCGTGCGCCGGGGCGAGTTCGTGGCCGTCACCGGCCCCTCGGGCGCCGGCAAGTCGACGCTGCTGCACCTGCTGGGCGGGCTCCAGCGGCCCGACGCCGGCCGTATCTGGCTGGACGGCGAGCGCACGGACTCCTACACCGAGGCACGCTGGGCCGTCGAGCGCAGGAAGCGCATCGGAATCGTCTTCCAGTTCTTCAACCTGGTCTCCAACCTGTCCGTCGCGGACAACGTCGAGCTGCCCGCGCTGCTCGCCGGAGTGCCGCCGAAGCAGGCGCGCGCCGGACGGGAGGAGCTGCTGGCCGAGCTGGGCCTGACGGGCAAGGAGCGCAGCATGCCCGGTGAACTGTCCGGTGGCGAGCAGCAGCGGGTCGCGCTGGCCCGGGCCCTGGTGAACCATCCGCCACTGCTGCTCGCCGACGAACCCGCGGGCAGCCTCGACAGCAAGGGCACCCGCGAGGTGATGCGGCTGCTCACCCGCTTCCACCAGCGCGGCCAGACCATCGTGCTCGTCACCCATGACGCCCGGCTGGCGAGCGCGGCCGACAGGGTGATCAGCTTCTTCGACGGCCGGATCGTCGACGACGCGGAGCTGGACGGCACGCCGTCCCGGCGGAGCGGGACGTCCGGTGTGCTGGAACTGAGGGACTGATCGCCGTGCACGACCGTCCGGTGCCGAGCCGCCGCACGCCCCCCGGTCCGAGGAGCTGACGCCGTGCGGGCCACCCTGCGCTGGGCGCACTCCGATCTGCGGACGCACCGCGGCGAGGCGCTGTTCATGGTGCTCGCCACCGCCGGCGTCGTCGCCTCGCTTCTCCTTGCCACGGCCCTGTTCGGGTATGCGACCAACCCCTGGCAGCGGATCTTCACCCAGGCGCACGGCGCGCATGTGTGGATCCACACCGGCCGCCTGGCCGACGCCTCGAAGCTGGCCCGACTGGAGGGTGTCGCGTCCGTCGCCGGTCCCTACCCCACCGAGTCCACGACCGTCACCTCCCGCGGCACCCGTGCCTCGGTGGAACTGCGCGGCGCGCTGCGGCCGCCGTCCGTAGGCCGGCCGCTGCTCACCACGGGCCACTGGCTGGACCCGGCCAACCCGGGCGGCGTGGTGCTGGAGAGCCGGCTCGCCCGGGCTCTGCTGGCCGAGCCCGGCGACACCCTGAGCGTGGGCGGCACGGCCCGGACGCTGAACGTCGTGGGCATCGCCGACAGCGCCGAACCCCGCTACAGCCCGGGGGAGCAGCCGGGACTGGTATGGGCGCTGCCCTCAGCCGTGCGCGATCCCGGCGGCCAGGTCACCGGGCTGCGTCTGAGCGACCCCGCCGACACGGACTACGCCGTCCAGCGCGCCGTCACCGTGCTGGGTGCCGGCGCGATCAACGAGGTCTCCACCTGGCAGCAGGCGCGGGCCGAGGCACAGGGCGAGAACCGGCTGCTGGGACAGGTCCTCGGCCTGTTCGGTCTCGGCGCGCTCGTCGCCGCGGGGTTCGCCGTGCACGGGGCGATCGGCACCCGGATCCGGGGCCATCTGCGGGACATATCGGTCCTGAAGGCGATCGGTTTCACGCCTGGCCAGGTCGTCCGTGTCTTCCTGCTCCAGCATGTGGCGTACGCGCTGCTGGGCGCGGTGGCCGCGGCGGCGCTCACCCAGGGGCTGGGCGGCCGGATCCCTGGGCGCTTCGGGGACGCGGTCGGGGTGTGGCAGGGGCTGCCCGGGCACACCGCGGCACTGCTCGCCGTGCCGGTGGGCGCTGTGCTGTTCATCGCCGCCACCACCGGGCTTGCGGCCTGGCGCGCCGGGCGGGTGCCTCCGGTGCCGGTGCCCCGGCCCGCGGCCTTGGTCGGCGGGCGCCTGACGGGCGTGGCACGCGCGGCGCTCGGCCTGCGGCTGCCGCCCGCGCTGGTGCTGGGCTGGCACCAGGCGTTCACGCGCCGTCCGCGGTCGCTCGCGACGGTCGTCCGGCTGGCGCTGCCGCTGCTGCTGATCGTGGTGGCGATGAGCGCCTGGACCACCATCGACCGCTTCCACAGCAGGCCGGACGAGGTCGGCCTGGCCGCCGCCCTCACGGTCCGCCCCGACGCCGGTCTCGGCGACTCGGCCGCCCGCTCCCTGATGGAGGCCAATCCCCGGGTCGCCGCCGCCTACCCGGGTGTGGAGGTCGCGGCCCTCGTACCGGGCCAGACGGCGACGATCGCACTGCGCGGCCTCGGCACCCGGCCGGATCCCTATCCCTACGCGCTGGCCGAAGGCCGCCCCGCGCGGGGCCCCGACGAGGCGGTCGCCGGTCAGGGGCTGCTCGATCTGCTGGATGTACGCGTCGGCGACTGGGTGCGGATGACGGTGGGCGAGCAGCCGCAGATCCTGCACATCGTGGGCCGCAGCATCGAGCCGGAGAACGCCGGGCGGGTCATCTCCACCTCGCTCGACACCCTCCACGAGAACGACCCCGGAGTGCGCCCCACCCTCTACCAACTGCGGCTGCGTCCCGGCGCCGACCCGCACGAGGTCGCCGAGGAGCTGTCCCGGGCGGCCCGTGGACACCTGGACGTGCATCCGGTGGCGAACCCCGCGGACGGGCTCTCCCCGCTGCGCGGAGTCGTCGTCGGACTGATCGCCGTTCTCGCGCTCATCGGGATCGTCGAGCTGCTGACCGCGATCGGCGGCACCGTCCGGGAGGGTGAGCGGGATCTGCTGGCGCTCAAGGCGATCGGCCTGTCCCCGCGACAGATCACCGGGATCACCGTCACGGCCACGGCCTGCACCACCCTGGCCGCGGTCTGCGTCGGCACGGTGCTCGGCATCCCCCTCGCCCACTGGCTGATCGACGCCCAGGGCCGGTCCAGCGGCATCGGCGCGGGTCTCGCCCAGGGCCCGTCCCCGGTCCTACTTGTCCTGTTCGGGGCCGCCGCCGTGCTCGGCGCCGCCGCTCTCGCCGCCCTGCCCGCGTCCCGCGCGGCACGCCGACGGCTCGCGGACACGCTGAGCGCGGTGGGCTGACCGGCGAGCGTGGTCGTCCCGGGAGTCGCCGGGGAGCGGACGGCACCGCGCCGTCCGCTCCCCGGGCTGCGCGAGCGGCTAACGGCCGCGCATCTCCCGGTACTTGGCGACCAGGGTCTTGCTGGACTCGTCCAGGCCCGGGACCTCCGCACCCTCGGTCAGCGCGGGCTCCACACGCTTGGCGAGTACCTTGCCGAGTTCGACGCCCCACTGGTCGAAGGAGTCGATGTTCCAGATCGCGCCCTGGACGAACACCTTGTGTTCGTAGAGCGCGACGAGCTGCCCGAGCACCGACGGGGTGAGCTCCCGGGCGAGGATGGTGGTGGTGGGACGGTTGCCCTTGAACGTCTTGTGCGGCACCAGCTCCTCGGGGACGCCCTCGGCGCGCACCTCGTCCGGGGTCTTGCCGAAGGCCAGCGCCTGCGTCTGGGCGAAGAAGTTGGCCATCAGCAGGTCGTGCTGGGCGACCAGGCCGGGCGGCAGATCGGCGACCGGCTCGGCGAAGCCGATGAAGTCGGCCGGGACCAGCTTGGTGCCCTGGTGGAGGAGCTGGTAATAGGCGTGCTGCCCGTTGGTGCCCGGCGTTCCCCACACGACCGGTCCCGTCTGCCAGTCGACCTCCTTGCCGTCCCGGCCCACGGACTTGCCGTTGGACTCCATGTCCAGCTGCTGGAGGTAGGCGGTGAACCTGGACAGGTAGTGCGAGTACGGCAGCACCGCGTGCGACTGGGCGTCGTGGAAGTTGTTGTACCAGATGCCCAGAAGGCCGAGCAGCAGCGGCACATTGGACTCGGCGGGCGCCGTGCGGAAGTGCTCGTCGACCGTGCGGAAGCCGTCGAGCATCTCACGGAAGCGGTCCGGGCCGATCGCGATCATCAGGGACAGGCCGATCGCCGAGTCGTAGGAGTAACGGCCACCGACCCAGTCCCAGAACTCGAACATGTTGGCGGTGTCGATGCCGAATTCCTCGACCTTCGACGCATTCGTCGACAGGGCCACGAAGTGCTTGGCGACGGCTTCCTGACCCGCCTTCAGCTCTCCGAGCAGCCAGGTGCGGGCGGAGGTCGCGTTGGTGATCGTCTCGATCGTGGTGAACGTCTTCGAGGCGATGATGAACAGGGTCTCGGCCGCGTCCAGGTCCCGGACCGCCTCGTGCAGGTCGGCACCGTCCACGTTGGAGACGAAGCGGACCGTCAGATTGCGGTCGCTGTAGGCCCGCAGGGCCTCGTACGCCATCGCCGGGCCGAGGTCGGAGCCGCCGATGCCGATGTTGACGACGTTCTTGATGCGCTTGCCGGTGTGGCCGGTCCACTCGCCCGAGCGCACGCGGTCGGCGAAGGCGCTCATCTTGTCCAGCACCGCGTGGACCTTGGGGACGACGTTCTCCCCGTCGACCTCGATGACGGCGTCCCTGGGGGCGCGCAGCGCGGTGTGCAGGACCGCACGGTTCTCCGTGGTGTTGATCTTCTCCCCGCGGAACATGGCGTCCCTGAGGCCGAAGACGTCCCGGGCGGCGGCAAGCTCGCGCAGCAGCCGCAGCGTCTCGTCGGTGACCAGGTGCTTGGAGTAGTCGACGTACAGATCGCCGGCCTCGAGGGTGTACCCGCTGCCGCGCCCGGGGTCCGCCGCGAACAGGTCGCGCAGCCGCACCTCGCCGAGCTCCTCGCGGTGCTTGGCCAGAGCGGTCCACTCGGGCGTCTGATTGAGCCTGGTACGGCTGTCTGCGTTCATCTCGGACTTCAGCCTTCTTCCTTGCCGGTGCTGCTGCGTACCTCACCCCGCTGCCGGTCCCAACCTAATTGATCAGGGGGCCCGGTCACCTGGTGTCGCGCCGTCGTCCGGCACAACAACAGGTACGTCCGGCTTGCGCCGGGGTATCAGCGCGGTGACGGACAGCACGAAGAATGCGGCGGCGAGCAGGGCCGGTGTGTTCGGACCCCAGGCGGTGGCGACGGCGCCGCCCAGCAGGGCGCCCAGTGGGGCTCCGGCAACGGCGAGCGTCCGGAAGGCGGAGCCGACCCGGCCCAGCAACGCGGCGGGGGTGCGCTGCTGCGTCAGGGTCGTCGTGTTCACGTTCCACACCGTCCCCATCAGCCCGAAGACGCCGAGGGCGGCCACCAGCGCCGGCAGACTGCGCACGGACCCCATGACGACCAGGGCACCGGTCTGCACCGCACCGGCGGCCAGGACCGCCGCCGGGCGGCCGAGGCGGGCCACGAGCGGGCCGTTCACCGCCGCGCCGGCCAGGCTGCCGACGGCGTACGCCGTGCCCGCCGCCGCGTATCCCGCCGGACCGGCGTCCAGCCAGCCCGTCACCAGGATCACCAGGGTGGCGACCAGCGCACCTACGCCGACGTTGCACAGGGCGGTGGCGGCGCACAGCCCGCGCAGGACCCGGTCGCGCCACAGTGTGCGGAGACCGTCGGCGATCTCCAGGCGCAGGGTGCTGCCCGCCGCTCTCGGCGCCCGCTCGCGCCTGGTGACCCGCAGCGAGCCGACCAGCAGGGCCGCCGCCAGGAAGGTGCCCGCGTCCACGGCGAAGGGGGCGGCAGCGCCCGACGCGAGGAGCAGCGGCACGGCGGGTCCGGCCAGCAGGCCGCCCGCGATCCGCTGGCCGGTCATGAGCCGGGTGTTCGCGCTGCCGAGTGCCTCGCGGGCCACGAGGCCGGGCAGCAGCGCCGTGGCGGCGTTGTCGAAGAGGGTCTGGAGGGCGGTGAGTGTGAAGGCCAGTGCGACGAGCAGGGCGATCGAGGCGTGTCCCGCCGCCACGGCCAGGGCGAAGCACCCGACCAGCACCCCGCGCACCGCGTCCACCGTCCACATCGCGCGCCGCTGGTCGACTCGGTCCGCGACAGCACCGCCGAGCAGCCCGAAGACGATCCAGGGCAGATAGCCGCAGGCGGTGACCGAGGCGATGAGCAGCGGCCGGTCCGTCAGTCCGGTGGCGAGCAGCGGCAGCGCGGCCCCGCGCAGCGCGTCACCGAAGCTGGAGAGCACGGAGGCACTCCACAGCCGTCCGAATCCTCCGCGCCAGGCGGGCGCACGCGCGCCCGTCACCTCCACCGTCGTCACGTCTCCCCCTCACGATTCGCCGATGCACAAACCGTAAGGGGCACCACTGACAATGGCGGCGGAGGCGGCCTGCCGCCGGGCGGGCGAAGCAGCTCCGGCCGGGCACCGCAGGGTGTCCGGCCGGGCTCAACTCCTAGATTTCGCCCCGCAGTTTGGCGAGCGCCTCGGCGAGGATCGCCTCGCCGTCCGCGTCGCTGCGCCGCTCCCGCACATAGGCGAGGTGCGTCTTGTAGGGCTCGGTACGCGGCGGGTCCGGCGGATTGTCCCGGTCCTGTCCGGCCGGAAAGCCGCAGCGCGGGCAGTCCCAGGTGTCGGGAACCTGCGCGTCGCTGGCGAAGCTCGGCTGGGTCTCGTGCCCGTTGGAGCACCAGAAGGAGACGCGCAGACGCGGCGCGGACTCGCCGCGCTCGGCCTCACCCATCGGCCCCGCCCCGACCCGGCTTCCTCGGATCGCGTTGCCACTTGCCACGGTCGTAACTCCCTGCGTGATGGTGCCGCGAAGCGAGTCGGCGTTTCGCTTCACTGCGAGCGCCTCAGTCTACGTAAGGCCCAACGCGCGTCCAGTGATGGGAGTTACCCCCGCCCCCAGACGCAAGCCCCATGATAGGCCGCGTCCGAAGACCCGTACCGGACATGGGGCGTTACGTGCTTCCTGCGCGGTCCGCCGATGGCGACCGGCGCTACTTGACCTTCACCAGGATGCCGAGCACCACGATGCAGGCCAACCAGAGGAGACCGACCACGATGGTGATCCGGTCGAGGTTGCGCTCGGCGACCGAGGAGCCGCCGACGGAGGACTGCATGCCGCCACCGAACATGTCGGAGAGGCCGCCGCCCTTTCCCTTGTGCATCAGCACCAGCAGCATCAGCAGCAGGCTGAAGACGATCAGGGCGATCGAGAACCCCAAAACCACGGCTGGACCAACTTCCTCGGATTCGGATGGACGACGGGGGCACGGTGGATAGCCACCATGCCCCCGCAAGGGTACGACGGATCGCCCCTAGGACACACTCACGGCTGATCGGTTCGCCTCCGGAGTGGCGATCACTGGTCGCGGAAGCGGACGATCTTGACGAACTCGTCGACGTCCAGCGAGGCGCCGCCGACCAGGGCACCGTCGATGTCCGGCTTCGCCATGATCTCGGCGACGTTGCCCGACTTGACGGAGCCGCCGTACTGGACGCGGACCTTGTCGGCCACATCCTGCGAGTACAGCTCGGCGATCTTGCCGCGGATCGCCGCGCAGACCTCCTGGGCGTCGTCTGCGCCGCAGACCTTGCCGGTGCCGATGGCCCAGACGGGCTCGTACGCGATCACGATCGACTCGACCTGCTCGGCCGGGATGTCCTTCAGACCGCCCTCGACCTGCGCGAGCGTGTGCCCGACGTGGTCGCCCGCCTCGCGGACCTCCAGCTCCTCGCCGACGCACAGGATCGGGGTCAGGCCGTGCCTGAAGGCGGCCTTGGCCTTGGCGTTCACCAGCTCGTCGGTCTCACAGTGGTACTGCCGTCGCTCCGAGTGACCGATCACCGCGTAGGTGCACTTCAGCTTGGCCAGCATCGAGCCCGAGATCTCGCCGGTGTAGGCGCCGGAGTCGTGTGCCGAGACGTCCTGGGCACCGTACTTGATCTTGAGCTTGTCGCCGTCGACCAGCGTCTGCACGGAGCGCAGGTCGGTGAAGGGCGGCAGGACGGCGACCTCGACGGCCTCGTGGTCCTTGTCGGACAGGGCGAAGGCGAGCTTCTGGACGTGGGCGATGGCCTCGAGGTGGTTGAGGTTCATCTTCCAGTTGCCCGCCATCAGCGGCGTGCGCGTGCTCATTGAGGTTCAGTCCTCCAGTGCGGCGAGGCCGGGGAGCGTCTTGCCCTCGAGGTACTCGAGGGAGGCGCCGCCACCGGTCGAGATGTGGCCGAATGCCGACTCGTCGAAGCCCAGGATGCGGACGGCGGCGGCGGAGTCGCCGCCTCCGACCACGGTGAAGCCCGGGCAGTCGACGAGTGCCCGGGCGACCGCCTTGGTGCCCTCGGCGTAGTCGGGGTGCTCGAAGACGCCCATGGGCCCGTTCCAGAAGACGGTGGCGGCGTCGGCGAGCTTCAAGGCGTACAGCTCTCGGGTCTTCGGGCCGATGTCCAGGCCCTCCTGGTCGGCGGGGATCTTGTCCGCGTCGACCACGGTGTTGTCGGTCGGCGCCTTGGTCTTCAGGTCCGGGAACTCCCGGGAGACCACGACGTCGACGGGGAGCAGCAGCTCCACGCCCTGCTTCTCGGCGCGCTCCAGGTATTCGGTGACGGCCGGGATCTGGTCTTCCTGCAACAGGGAGATACCGACCTCGTAGCCCTTGGCCTTGAGGAAGGTGTAGGCCATGCCGCCGCCGATGAGCAGCCGGTCGGCCTTGCCGAGCAACTGGTCGATCACGGCCAGCTTGTCGGAGACCTTGGCACCGCCCAGCGCCACGACATAGGGACGCCGCACGTCATCGGTGAGCTTCTTCAGGACGGCGACCTCGGTGGCGATGAGGTAGCCGGCGTAGTGCGGCAGGCGGGCCGGGAGGTCGTAGACGGAGGCGTGCTTGCGGTGCACCGCACCGAAGCCGTCACCCACGTACACATCGGCGAGGGCGGCGAGCCGGTCGGCGAACTCGCCGCGCTCGGTGTCGTCCTTGGACGTCTCGCCGGGGTTGAAGCGCAGGTTCTCGAGGACCGCGACCTGGCCCGGCTGGAGGCCGTTCACCGCGTCGTGGGCGGCGGGGCCGACGGTGTCCTGGGCGAACGCCACGGGCGCGTCGAGCAGTTCGCCGAGGCGCTCGGCGGCGGGCAGCAGCGAGAAGGCCGGGTCCGGGGCACCCTTGGGGCGGCCCAGGTGCGAGGCGACGACCACCTTGGCGCCCGCGTCGGCGAGGGCCTTGACGGTGGGCAGGACGGCGCGGATGCGGCCGTCGTCGGTGATGAGGCCGTCGGCCAGCGGGACGTTCAGGTCGGCGCGGACGAAGACCCGCTTGCCGTCCACGCCTTCGGCGAGAAGTTCGTCGATCGTCTTCATAGGGGACTCCTGGAGAGGGCTCTTGATCGTACGAGAGCTGATCGATCTGCACGCGCGCGGGCGCCCGCCGTGCGCGGGGCCGCTCGCTGTACGTGAGTCAGGGCTCGGGCAGCGCGCCGTGCGCTGCCCGAGCCCTGTTCTCACATCGAGGTGCCTGCTTCGGCGATCAGAGCTGGTTGCCGACGAAGACCGTCAGGTCGACGAGGCGGTTGGAGTAGCCCCACTCGTTGTCGTACCAGCCGATGACCTTCACGTTCTTGCCATCCTGGACCATGGTCAGGGAGGAGTCGAAGGTGCAGGACGCCGGGGCGTTGACGATGTCGGAGGAGACGATCGGGTCCTCCGTGTAGTCGAGGAGACCCTTGAGCTCGCCCTCGGCGGCCTTCTGGAAGGCGGCGTTGACCTCTTCCTTGGTGACCTCGCGGCCGAGCTCGACGACCAGGTCGGTGACCGAGCCGGTCGGGACCGGGACGCGCATGGCGATGCCGTCCAGCTTGCCCTTGAGCTGCGGCAGGACCAGGGCGGTGGCCTTGGCGGCACCGGTGGTGGTCGGGATGATGTTCTCGGCGGCGGCACGGGCGCGGCGCAGGTCCTTGTGCGGGAAGTCCAGGATGCGCTGGTCGTTCGTGTACGCGTGCACCGTGGTCATCAGGCCCTTGACGATGCCGAAGTTCTCGTCGAGGACCTTCGCCATCGGCGCCACACAGTTGGTGGTGCAGGAGGCGTTGGAGATGACGTGGTGGTTCGCCGGGTCGTAGGTGTCCTGGTTGACACCCATGACGATGGTGACGTCCTCGTTCTTGGCCGGAGCCGAGATGATGACCTTCTTGGCGCCGCCGGCGATGTGCTTCTCGGCGTCTTCCTTCTTGGTGAAGATGCCGGTCGACTCGATGACGATGTCGACGCCCAGCTCGCCCCAGGGGATGTCGGCCGGGTTGCGCTCGGACAGGACCTTGATGGTCTTGCCCCCGACGGTGATGGTGTCCTCCGTGTGGGACACCTCCTCCTTGAGGCGGCCGAGGATGGTGTCGTACTTCAGCAGGTGAGCGGTGGTCGCGGTGTCACCCAGGTCGTTGACAGCCACGATCTCGATGTCCGCACCCTGCTCCAGCAGCGCGCGGAAGTAGTTGCGACCGATGCGGCCGAAGCCGTTGATGCCTACGCGGATCGTCACGAACCGATCTCCTCGTTGGTACGCCGGCTATGGACGCCGGCGAGCTCTATTGGGATGTCCCCGACCGCCTACGACCCTACCCCCCTGAGGCTCCCGGAGTGACATCGAGACGGCTCATACACGGCAGTGCGGTCCGTACCCGTCAGTAGGGGTACGGACCGCCCTGTCCCGAAGGCCCCGTCACCCTTTTCGGCGATAGGGAACCAACTGCCGTTGACTACAGGGGGTCAGTTGCCGAGCGCGGCGAGTGCCTTGCCCATGAGCGCAGTCCGCTCGCCCGCCGAGGCGAGGTGTTCCAGGCCGAAGCAGAGGAGCACGGTGCGGTCCGTGGTGACCGCCCCGTAGGTCCGGAACAGGGGCGCTCAGGTCGAACTCCGCCTGCTGCCAGCCGTGCGAGGCGCCCGTGAAGCTGTGCCACGCGCCGGTGGTGCCGGTCGCGGCGCAGCCGCTCGCCGTCACGGTCAGGTAGTGCCTCAGCCAGGGGTGCTCGCCCACGAGGTACCCGGCCCCGCAGTCCTGCGGCACGGCGTCGCTCGTGGCGCCCCCGGCCTCCGGCAGCGTGGTCCAGTCGTCGGTCCCGCGGTGTGGATCTCGACCACGGCGTGGTCGTAGCCCGGTTCGGTGTCCCACAGCAGCCGGGTGCGGAGCACGGGCTTGTCGGCGGCGGTCACTTTGGTGAGGTCCAGGGTGCGGGTGAGCCGCTTGTACGCGTCGTCGGTGTGGACGGCTGCCGCCATGTACGAGCCGGCGTAGGGCCCGTACGGGTCGACGGGGCCGACGAACTGGCCCGCCCCGGCGCTCGCGAACTGGGGGTAGCAAGCGGCGGGCTCGAGTCAAGAGCGCCCCAAGGACAGACAAACGCCGGTGCCGACGGCCCAAGTGGGCGTCGGCACCGGCGGGTTGGAGGTCTGCTCGTCGACCCCGCGGATCGTCATCCCACCATGTTGTCCGCCATCTCCTCCGAGAGGTTGGACTCGGTCCCGGGAATGCCCAGGTCCGCGGCGCGCTTGTCGGCCATCGCCAGCAGCCGGCGGATACGGCCGGCGACCGCGTCCTTGGTCAGCGGCGGGTCGGCGAGGGCGCCCAGCTCCTCCAGGGAGGCCTGCTTGTGTTCCATGCGCAGGCGCCCCGCGGCCGCGAGATGCTCGGGGACCTCCTCACCGAGGATCTCCAGGGCACGGGCGACGCGCGCGCCCGCGGCGACGGCGGCGCGCGCCGAGCGGCGCAGGTTGGCGTCGTCGAAGTTGGCCAGGCGATTCGCCGTGGCCCGGACCTCACGGCGCATCCGCCGCTCCTCCCAGGCCAGCACGGACTCATGGGCACCGAGACGGGTCAGCAGCGCACCGATCGCGTCGCCGTCCCGTACGACGACGCGGTCCACGCCCCGTACCTCCCGGGCCTTGGCCGCGATCGACAGGCGGCGGGCGGCGCCGACCAGAGCGAGCGCGGCCTCCGGACCGGGACAGGTCACCTCGAGGGACGACGAGCGGCCGGGCTCCGTCAACGAGCCGTGCGCGAGGAACGCGCCGCGCCAGGCCGCCTCGGCGTCGCACGTGGCACCCGAGACAACCTGTGGGGGCAGGCCGCGGATCGGGCGGCCCCGGCCGTCCACGAGGCCGGTCTGCCGCGCCAGCTGGTCACCGCCCGCCACCACACGCACCACATAGCGGGAGCCGCGGCGCAGACCGCCGGGCGCCATCACGATCAATTCGGAACTGTGGCCGAAGATCTCCAGGATGTCCCGCTTGAGACGCCGGGCCGCCATTGCCGTGTCCAGCTCCGCCTCGATCACGATGCGGCCGCTGACCAGGTGCAGTCCGCCCGCAAACCTCAGGATCGCCGAGACCTCCGCTTTTCTGCAGCAGGTCCGGGTGACGGGAAGCCGGGAGATCTCGTCCTTCACCGCTGCCGTCATCGCCATGGGCCGATCCTTCCATGCATCCGAAAAATACGGTCGTACGCGGCGGCCAACAGCTCCGGGTCGTGCCGCGGGGTTCCGTCGGTACGGGCCACCGGGGCCAGCTCGACCGCGGCGCCGAACCTGTTGGCGGCCTCGGTCAACGAGGCGCGGTCGGGCACGGCGGCCTGATCGGCCAGCACCACGTCCAGGGCGAGTTTAGGGGCGTGTCGTCCCAAAACCTCCAAATGACGCTGCGGAGAGAATCCTTCGGTCTCTCCCGGCTGCGGAGCGAGGTTGAGGGAGAGCACCCGGCGCGCCTTGGTCTCCGTCAGGGCGTCCAGGAGCTCGGGCACGAGCAGGTGCGGGATCACGGAGGAGAACCAGGAGCCGGGCCCGAGCACCACCCAGTCGGCGTCCAGGACCGCGGCGACGGCCTCCGGGACGGCCGGCGGGTCGGACGGCACGAGGTGCACCGACTGCACCTCGCCGGGGGTGAGCGCGACGGTCGCCTGCCCCCGTACGGTGCCGACCTCGTCCGGACGCTCCGGATCGTGGCCCTTGACCAGGGCCTGGAGTTCCAGGGGGACGGCGGACATGGGCAGGACGCGTCCGTGGGCGCCCAGGAGCCTGCCGACCAGGTCGAGGGCCTGGACGTGGTCGCCGAGCTGCTCCCACAGGGCCACGATCAGCAGGTTGCCGACCGCGTGTTCGTGCAGGTCACCCCGGGACTGGAAGCGGTGCTGGATGACGCGGGCCCAGGTCTGGCCCCAGTCGTCGTCGCCGCACAGCGCGGCCAGCGCCTTGCGCAGGTCGCCGGGCGGGAGCACGCCCAGCTCGTCGCGCAGGCGGCCACTGGAGCCGCCGTCGTCGGCGACGGTGACGACGGCGGTGAGGTCGCCGGTGATCCGGCGCAGAGCGGCGAGCGAGGCGGACAGGCCCATGCCGCCGCCGAGGGCGACCACCTTGGGCTGGGCGCCGCGGCGGCGCGCCCGGCCGCCGCGTCCCTCGGGCACGACTCGGCGCAGCCTGCTCAGCCGCAGAGTACGTCCGGTCACTCGCGCCCCATGTCCCGGTGCACGACCACGGTCTCCACTCCCTCGGCGGCCAGGCGGGCGGCGAGCTTCTCGGACATGGCGACGGAACGGTGCTTGCCACCGGTGCAGCCGATGGCGATGGTCACATAGCGCTTACCCTCCCGGCGGTACCCGGCCGCGATGAGCCGGAGCAGCTCGGCATAGCGGTCGAGGAAGTCCTTGGCTCCGGGCTGGTTGAAGACGTACGCGGCGACCTCCTCGTTGAGGCCGGTGTAGGGGCGCAGCTCCGGGACCCAGTGCGGGTTGGGCAGGAAGCGCATGTCGGCGACCAGGTCGGCGTCGACCGGCAGGCCGTACTTGAAGCCGAAGGACATGACGGTGGCCCGCAGCTCGGGCTCCTCGTCGCCGGCGAACTGGGCGTCCATCTTGGCGCGCAGTTCGTGCACGTTCAGGCTGGAGGTGTCTATCACGAGGTCGGCGTCACCGCGCAGCTCGCGCAGCAGCTCGCGCTCGGCTGCGATCCCGTCGACGATACGGCCGTCGCCCTGAAGCGGATGCGGCCTGCGGACCGACTCGAAGCGGCGGACCAGGGCCTCGTCGGAGGACTCCAGGAAGACGATCCGCCGGGTGACGTGCTTCGCCTCCAGGTCGGCCAGGGACTGGCGGAGGTTGTCGAAGAAACGCCGTCCGCGGACGTCCACGACGACCGCGATCCGGGCGACGTTGCCCTGGGAGCGGGCGCCCAGTTCCACCATGGTGGGGATCAGCGCGGGCGGCAGATTGTCGACGACGAACCAGCCGAGGTCCTCCAGACACTTGGCGGCCGTGGACCGGCCGGCGCCGGACATGCCGGAGATGATCACCAGCTCGGGGATGCCCGCGTCGGCGGCCCCGGCTGTTTCGATGCCCGTACTCACCTGTGCTCCGTTTTCCTGGACCGTCTGCTGCGGCGTCCGATCCTCGCCCGTCTCGTGGTGGGCGGCCCGGCCTTGGGCTGAACGTTCTTCTGCGCGCTGGTTGTGCTCGGTCATGTCTCCTGCCCCCGTCGCTCGTCCGGGGCGCCCGCGGACACGGGCTCCCCGGGGGAACCCACCGTCGTCGCGGATTCTTCCTCTTCCATGATCTCTCCAGTCGCCGTGTTGACGGCTGGTGCGGCCGGAGCCGCCTGGGCGAGGGCCACGGCGATCGTCTCGGCCGTCTTGCGGCCGATACCGGGGACCTCCTGAATCTGGTCGATTGTCGCGGATCGCAGCTTTTTCACCGAGCCGAAATGCTTCACGAGCGCCTGTTTGCGGGTCTCACCGAGCCCCGGCACCTCGTCCAGGGGACTCGACCTGACACGTTTGGCCCGCTTGCTGCGCTGATACGTGATCGCGAAGCGGTGGGCCTCGTCCCGGATGCGCTGGAGCAGGTAGAGGCCCTCGCTGGTGCGGGGCAGGACCACCGGGTCGTCCTCGCCCGGCAGCCACACCTCCTCCAGGCGCTTGGCGAGACCGCACACGGCGATGTCGTCGATGCCCAGCTCGTCCAGTGCCCGCCAGGCGGCGGCGACCTGCGGCTGTCCGCCGTCGACCACCACGAGCTGCGGCGGGTAGGCGAACCGCTTGGGCCGCCCGTCGTCCTCGGTCAGGACGACCTCCCCGTCCGCCCACTCCCCCGTCTTCTCCTTCTCCGCGAGATAGCGCCTGAAGCGACGGGTGATCACCTCGTGCATGGAGCGGACGTCGTCCTGGCCCTCGAAGCCCCTGATCTGGAAGCGGCGGTACTCGCCCTTGCGCTGGAGGCCGTCCTCGAAGACGACCATGGAGGCCACCACGTCCTCGCCCTGGAGGTGCGAGATGTCGTAGCACTCGATCCGGAGCGGGGCGCTGTCCAGGTCGAGGGCCTCGGCGATCTCTTCCAGGGCGCGCGAGCGCGTGGTCAGGTCGGAGGCGCGCTTGGTCTTGTGCAGGGCGAGTGCCTGCTGGGCGTTGCGCTGCACGGTCTCCATGAGCGCCTTCTTGTCGCCGCGCTGGGGGATGCGCAGCGACACATGGGACCCGCGGCGGCCGGTGAGCCAACCCTGGACCGGCTCTATGGGGTCGGGGAGCGCGGAGACGAGGACCTCCTTGGGCACGGAGTCGCCCGTCTCCTCGCCGTAGAGCTGCTGGAGGGCGTGCTCGACGAGGGCGCCGGTGGTGACGTCCTCCACCTTGTCGGTGACCCAGCCGCGCTGGCCGCGCACGCGCCCGCCGCGCACGTGGAAGATCTGCACGGCCGCTTCCAGCTCGTCCTCGGCGACCGCGATCAGGTCCGCGTCGGTCGCGTCGGTGAGCACGACCGCGTTCTTCTCCATGGCCCTCTTCAGGGCCTCGATGTCGTCGCGCAGGCGGGCGGCCCGCTCGTACTCCATCTCCTCGGCCGCCTCCGTCATTTGATTCTCCAGACGGCGGAGGTACGCGCCCGTGCGCCCGGCCATGAAGTCGCAGAACTCCTCGGCCAGTTCGCGGTGGTCCTCGGGCGATATCCGGCCGACGCAGGGCGCGGAGCACTTGCCGATGTAGCCGAGCAGGCAGGGGCGGCCGGTGCGGGCGGCGTTCTTGAAGACGCCCGCCGAGCAGGTGCGCACGGGGAAGACGCGCAGCAGCAGGTCCACGGTGTCCCGGATCGCCCACGCGTGCGAGTACGGCCCGAAGTAGCGCACGCCCTTGCGCTTCTGGCCGCGCATCACCTGTACGCGCGGGAACTCCTCGTTCATCGTCACCGCGAGGTAGGGGTAGCTCTTGTCGTCGCGGTACTTGACGTTGAACCGGGGGTCGAACTCCTTGATCCAGGTGTACTCCAGCTGAAGGGCCTCTACCTCGGTGGACACCACGGTCCACTCCACGGACGCGGCCGTCGTGACCATGGTGCGGGTGCGCGGGTGGAGGCCCGCCAGGTCCTGGAAGTAGTTCGCAAGGCGCTGGCGCAGGCTTTTCGCCTTTCCGACGTAGATCACCCGGCGGTGCTCGTCGCGGAACCTGTAGACCCCGGGAGAGTCCGGGATCTCGCCCGGCCTGGGGCGGTAGCTGGAAGGGTCGGCCATGTCTCACACCCTACTGGCGGGGGCCGACAGCGCGGCGCCCTGTGGACAACCCCCGGCGGGATCCCACCCCGCCCCCGCGACATCGTCGCGGGCCCGCCCCCGGCCCCGCGCCGAGGGACCGGGCCAGGGGCGGGAGAGGTGCTCAAAGGCCCCGGGCCCGGGCGCTCGGCCGTCTCCCGTCGGGCTCGGCCCGCCTCCGGCCGCCGGTGGCTCGGTGCCGGGGCGGTCTCGTCGGCCATACGCCCGTGGAGGGCCGTTTCCGCCACCCGGCACAGCAGCCGGTGACCGCCCCGCACAGCAGCCGGTGACCGTCCCGCGCAGCAGCCGGTGACCGCCCCGCAGCAGCGGGTACAGCCTTCGGCCACGGTCCACCGTTCGTCGGAACTCAGGTGTTGTCGGGACTTGGTCAACACGCTTCAATGCGGGGAACCTTCGGGCCACCGACGGAGAGGTTCGCTTGTGAACGGACCTCACACGCCTCCGGGTGGCCCGGTACGACCCTGCGCGCGGTCCGACCAGCCGTCGCGCACATTCACAGAAAGGCCCCCCTGTATGCGGCACGGCACACAGCATCCGGACATCGTTCCGGTCGTTCCGACGGAGGTGGAGGCGGCCCTGCGCGGCGGCCCCTTCCATGTCGCGCTGCGCACCGCGATCGCCGCTCGTGGGCTGCCGCTGCAGCGCGTGCAGCACCATCTGTCGCGCTACGGGGTCAGGGTCGGGGTGACGAGCCTGAGCTACTGGCAGCAGGGTGCGCGCCGCCCGCAGCGCCCCGAGTCCCTGCGCGCCGTGCGGGCCCTCGAGGAGATCCTCCAGCTGCCCGAGGAGTCTTTGATCAGGCTGCTCGCCGAGACCGACGAGCGGACCGGTCCCCGTCCCGCGGGCCGTTCGTACCGCTCCCTGATAGAGGCCTCGGGCGTGCTGGAGAAGCTCCTCGCCGACCTGGAGTCACCGCTCGACGGCGGACTGCACACCATCGGCCACCAGGATCACGTCCGCATCGGAGCGCGCCGCGAGCTGCTGGCCCGTGAGTCCCAGCACATAGTGCGTGCCCACAGGGAGGGGGTGGACCGCTATCTCGCCGTCCACCACGGCGATCCGGGGTGTGTCCCCGAGCGGATCGCGGTGCGCGCGCTGGAGAACTGCCGCACCGGCCGGGTGCGCTGGCATCACGACACCGGCATCCTCGTCGCCGAACTGCTCTTCGACACCCGGCTACGTCCCGGCGATACGTTTCTCTTCCGCTACGCCTTCGAGGACGGCACCGCCGGCGCGTCCCGTGAGTACGTCCGCGGGTTCGGTCTCGCGGGCGGCCAGTACGCGCTCCAGGTGCGCTTCGACGAGGAGGCCGTGCCGGCACGCTGCCACCGGTTCACCCAGCACTCCCCCGCCGCCCCCCGCAGCGGCCGCCAGGAGCTGCGCCTGAGCGGGAGCCACCGCTCGGTGCACCTGGTGGAGCCGAGGGTGCGGTCAGGGATCGTCGGGATCGGCTGGGACTGGGAGTGACCCGGCGCCGCTGAGCCGTCAGGCCGCCGGGCCCGCCACGATCCGGCCGTTCTTCACCTCGACGGACAGCTCGTGCAGGGGCTCGGTGGCCGGGGCCTGCACCACCTGGCCCGTGACGGCGTCGAAGCGGCTTCCGTGGCAGGGGCAGACCAGCGTGGCGCCCGACAGTCTGTCGATGGCGCATCCCGCGTGTGTGCAGATGGTGCTGTAGGCCTTCAGGGAGCCGTCCGCGGTGCGGCTCACGACGACGTTCTCGTCCCGGTACAGCTTCGCGCCCCCCTCGGGGACCTCGCTCTCGGCTCCCAGCGCGACCGGGGCGGTGGGCGTGGCGGGCGTCGCGCCGGTGTCGCCGCCCGGCGAACAGGCCGCGAGACCCAGCCCGGCGACCGGGGTGAGCGCCGCCCCGCGCAGAACGGTGCGACGGGTCGCGGAGGGACGGGCGGCCATGGGAACTCCACTGGTCAGGGGCGGTGTACGCCGGAAGGGGTCACGCCGACGATACCGGTGGCGGCCATTCCGCTCACGACCGGGGCCAAGGGCCGGAACGCCACCGGGGCAGGGAGCGCCCGGCGACAGGAAGTGACGTAAACGCTTGCGCAAGCGTTTACGTCTGCCGCCGAATGGGATACGTTCCCGGCCGGACGGTCCGAGAAGGGGGCACGTTTGGCAACGATGGCGGATGTCGCACGGAGCGCGGGTGTGTCCGTGGCGACCGTCTCCCATGTACTGAACGGCACCCGCCCGGTGCTGCCCCACACCCGCCAGGCCGTGCTGGACGCCATCGAGGAACTGGGCTACGCACCGAACACGCTCGCCCGCTCCCTGGTCACCTCGCGCACCCGGACCATCGGGCTCGCGGTGTCGGCCATCAGCAACCCGTACTTCACGGAGATCCTCCAGGGTGTCGAGGCCCGCGCCCGGGAGCACGGCTACGGCCTGCTCATCGCCGATCCCCACGACGACCCGGAGCACGAGCGCGATGTCGTCCGGCTGCTGCACGAGCGTCGCGTCGACGGCGTGATCGTGGCGCCTTCCGCGGACCCGGGCGAACTCCTCGCCCTCCTCACGCGACACCGGGTCCCGGCCGTGTTCCTCGACCGTTTGGTCTCCCCCGTGGTTGCGACGCGTCACGCGCACACCCCGGACGCCCCCACACCGCACGCGCACACCCCGGGCGCCCCCACACCGCACGCGCACACCCCGGACGCCCCCACACCGCACGCGCACACCCCGGACGCCCCCACACCGCACGCGCACACCCCGGACGCCTCCACACGGCACGCGCACACCCCGGGCGCCCCCGCGCGCGACGGGTACGCCCGCGGCTCCTTCCACTTCGACCAGGTCTGCGCCGAGAACGCCGAGCCCCTGGCCCGCCTGGTCACCCATCTCGCCGGACTCGGCCATCGGCGGATCGGCCTGGTCGCGGGTCTGCCCGGGTTCAGCACCACGACGGAGCGGATCAGCGGGTACCGGCACGGACTCGCGGCCGCCGGTCTTCCCCATGACGCGCGGCTGGTGGTGCACGGCGACTCCACGGCGGAGGGCGCCCAGCGCGCCACCGCCGCCCTGCTGTCGCTCGCCGCACCGCCCACGGCCCTGGTCACCGCCAACAACGCGATGACCATCGGCGCGCTGCGGACCCTGCGCGATCACGGACTGTCCGTACCGGGCGACCTGGCGCTCGTCTGCTTCGACGACTTCGCCTGGGGGGATCTGTTCTCGCCCCGGCTCACCGCCATCGCCCAGCCGAGCAAGGAGATCGGCGCCGAGGCCGTACGGCTGCTCCTGGAGCGCCTCCAGGCACCGGACCGTCCCTCCCGCACGGTGCGCCTTCCCTGCGCCTTCGTCCACCGCACCTCGTGCGGCTGCCCCGACACCCACTCCGAGAAGGGAACCGTCTCGTGATCGTCGTCGCCGGTGAGGCCCTGATCGACCTGGTCCCGCGCGAAGCGGGCGCCCTCGCACTGTTGCAGCCCGCGCTCGGCGGCGGCCCCTACAACACCGCCGTGGCGCTCGGCCGGCTCGGTTCCCCGACGGCCTTCTGCTCCCGCCTGTCGTCCGACGCCTTCGGAGAGGCCCTGCTCGACGGGCTGCGCGCGGCGGGCGTGGACGTGTCGGCGGTGCGGCGCGGCCCCGAGCCGACCACCCTCGCCGTCGCCACGATCGACGACAGCGGCTCGGCCGCGTACTCCTTCTACGTCGACGGCACCGCCGACCGGCTGTTCACGGCGCCGGCACACCTTCCCCAGGGCACACGGGCCGTCTCGTTCGGCACCTGCTCCCTCGTTCTGGAACCGGGGGCGAGCGCCTACGAGGAGTTGATGCGCAGCGCCGCCGCCGAGGGCGTGTTCACAGCCCTGGACCCGAACATCCGCGCGGGGCTGATCCCGGACCCCGACGCCTATCGGGCTCGCTTCAAGAGCTGGCTGCCGTCGGTGACCCTGCTCAAGCTCTCCGCCGAGGACGCCCGGTGGCTGGGCGGCACCCCGCGGGAGTGGCTGGCTTCCGGGCCCTCCGCCGTGGTGCTCACCCACGGGGGCGATGGACTGACGGTCTTCACCCGCGACGGGGCGGAGCATTCCGTGGCGGGGGTACCGGTCGACGTCGTGGACACCATAGGTGCCGGCGACACGGTGAACGCGGCTCTGCTGCACGGCTTGGCCGCCCGCGACGCCCTCTCCCCGGGGGCGCTGGCCGCTCTGGACGGAGAAGGCTGGAGCGAGCTGCTGCGCTTCGCGGCTCGTGCCGCGGCGATCACCTGCTCCCGGGCCGGTGCGGAACCGCCGTACGCGTCCGAGCTGACAGCCCCGTAGCCCAGGACGGGTCGCGCCGCAGGGACCCTGCGGCCGGCCGTTCGACGAGCGGCGCCCCGCGGGGAGTTCCGCGGGGCGCCGGCTGCGGTGAGGAGGGTCAGGCCTTGCGCGCCCGCGTGGCCTTCTTCGCGGGCGCCGCCTTCTTCGTGGCGCCGACCGCCTTCTTGGCCGCCGTGTTGTTGGCGGTCTTCACGGTCTTGGCCGCCGCTGTCTTCGCCGTCCTGGCCGTCGCCGTCTTCCTGGCCGTCGAGGCGGCCGCAACCGCCTTGCCGGCTGCCGTCCTGCGCGGCGCCTTGACCGAGGCCGCGTCGCTGATGCGCTCCGCGCCGAGGATCTCGCGCAGGAACTTGCCGGTGTGGCTGGCCGGAACGCCGGCGACCTCTTCGGGCGTGCCCTCGGCGACCACGAGACCGCCGCCCGCACCGCCCTCGGGCCCCATGTCCACGACCCAGTCGGCGGTCTTGATCACGTCGAGGTTGTGCTCGATGACGATGACCGAGTTGCCCTTGTCGACCAGTCCGCCGAGCACCGTGAGCAGCTTGCTGATGTCCTCGAAGTGCAGACCGGTGGTCGGCTCGTCCAGGACGTAGACCGTCCGTCCGGTGGACCGCTTCTGAAGCTCGCTGGCGAGCTTCACACGCTGGGCCTCACCGCCGGACAGGGTGGTCGCGGACTGGCCGAGGCGGACATAGCCGAGACCGACGTCGTGCAGTGTCTTCAGGTGACGGTTGATCGCCGGCACTGCCTCGAAGAAGTGCATGGCCTCCTCGATCGGCATGTTCAGGACCTCGGCGATGGACTTGCCCTTGTAGTGGACCTCCAGGGTCTCCCGGTTGTAGCGGGCACCGTGGCAGACCTCGCACGGGACGTAGACGTCCGGGAGGAAGTTCATCTCGATCTTGATCGTGCCGTCGCCCGCGCAGTTCTCGCAGCGGCCGCCCTTGACGTTGAAGGAGAAGCGGCCCGGCAGGTAGCCGCGGACCTTCGCCTCGGTGGTCTCGGCGAACAGCTTGCGGATGTGGTCGAAGACACCGGTGTACGTGGCCGGGTTCGACCGCGGGGTGCGGCCGATGGGCGACTGGTCGACGTGCACGACCTTGTCCACGAGGTCGTCGCCGTCCACGCGCGTGTGCCGCCCGGGAACGTTCCTCGCGCCGTTCAGCTCACGGGCGAGGTGCGTGTAGAGGATGTCGTTGACCAGGGTCGACTTCCCGGAGCCTGACACGCCCGTGACGGCCGTGAACACGCCCAGCGGGAACGACACGTCGATGTCCTGGAGGTTGTTCTCACGGGCGCCGTGCACCGTGAGCTGCCGGGACGGGTCGCGCGGGCGCCGGATGTCGGGCAGCGGGATCGACTTCTTGCCCGAGAGGTACTGCCCGGTCTGCGACTCGTCGTTGGCGAGCAGCTCCTTCAGGGAGCCACTGTGCACGACCTTGCCGCCGTGCTCGCCCGCGCCGGGGCCGATGTCGACGATCCAGTCGGCGACCTTGATGGTGTCCTCGTCGTGCTCGACGACGATGAGCGTGTTGCCCATGTCGCGGAGGCGGACCAGGGTCTCGATCAACCGGTGGTTGTCGCGCTGGTGCAGGCCGATGGACGGCTCGTCGAGGACGTACAGGACGCCGACGAGTCCCGAACCGATCTGGGTGGCCAGCCGGATGCGCTGGGCCTCGCCGCCGGAGAGGGTGCCGGCCGCGCGGTTCAGCGAGAGATAGTCGAGGCCGACGTCGACCAGGAACCGCAGCCGCTCGTTGACCTCCTTCAGAACCCGCTCGGCGATCTTCTTGTCCCGTGCGTCCAGCTTCAGCTCGCCCAGGAAGTCCGCGCAGTCGCTGATCGACATCGCGGCGATCTCGGCGATCGACTTGTCCATGATCGTGACGGCGAGGACCACCGGCTTGAGCCGGGTGCCCTGGCAGGTGGGGCAGGGCACCTCGCGCATATAGCCCTCGAAGCGCTCCCGGCTGGCGTCGCTCTCGGCCTCACTGTGGCGGCGCCTGACGAAGGGGACGGCGCCTTCGAACGGCGTCGTGTACACACGCTCACGTCCGTACCGGTTGCGGTAGCGGACCTCGATCTGGGTCTTGTGGCCGTAGAGCAGGGCCTTCTTGGCGCGCTGCGGCAGGCCCGCGAAGGGGATGTCGGTCCGGAAGCCGAGCGCGTCCGCGAGGGCGCCGATGAGGCGGCCGAAGTAGTCCTTGGTGTGCCCGTGCGACCAGGGGTGGATGGCGCCCTCGTCGAGCGTCTTCTCCTCGTCGGGGACGATCAGCTCCGGGTCGACCTCCATGCGCGTGCCGATACCGGTGCACTCGGGGCAGGCGCCGAAGGGCGAGTTGAAGGAGAAGGAGCGGGGCTCCAGCTCCTCGAAGGACAGGTCGTCGTACGGGCAGTACAGGTGCTCCGAGTACATCCGCTCGCGCTCGGGGTCGTCCTCGGGAAGGTCGACGAAGTCGAGCACGACCATGCCGCCGGACAGGCCGAGCGCGGTCTCGACGGAGTCGGTGAGGCGGCGCTTGGCGGATTCCTTCACCGTGAGGCGGTCCACGACCACCTCGATGGTGTGCTTCTCCTGCTTCTTCAGGGTCGGCGGGTGGGAGAGCTGGATCGTCTCGCCGTCCACCCGCGCGCGGCTGTAGCCCTTGGTCTGGAGATCGGCGAAGAGGTCGACGAACTCCCCCTTGCGCTCGCGCACCAGCGGCGACAGCACCTGGAAACGGCTGCCCTCCGGCAGCTCCAGGACCTTGTCCACGATGGCCTGCGGGGACTGGCGGGAGATCGGGCGGCCGCATTCGGGGCAGTGCGGCTTGCCGATGCGCGCGAAGAGCAGACGCAGGTAGTCGTAGACCTCGGTGATCGTGCCGACCGTCGAGCGCGGGTTGCGCGAGGTCGACTTCTGGTCGATGGAGACCGCCGGCGAGAGGCCCTCGATGAAGTCGACGTCCGGCTTGTCCATCTGGCCGAGGAACTGCCGGGCGTACGAGGAAAGCGACTCCACGTAACGCCGCTGGCCCTCGGCGAAGATCGTGTCGAAGGCCAGCGAGGACTTGCCCGACCCCGACAGGCCCGTGAAGACGATGAGCGAGTCGCGCGGCAGATCGAGCGAGACATTCTTCAGGTTGTGCTCGCGCGCGCCACGGACGATGAGACGGTCGGCCACGCCGGTCCGCACCTTTCTTGAGAGAAGCGACAGGGGCGAGGCCCCCGTGCTTTCTCAGACTAGGGGGAGCCACTGACAACGCCGGTCGGATTCCAGGGTTCATAACAATCCCCGCCCATCCAGCATGCCCGACGCCGCACTCGACCATATAGCACGTGCATTCGATTTGCGGCCGTGGTCCACCCGCTTCACCCGAAGGTGTGGCCCGGCTAGGGTCGGGCTCATGATGGATCACGCGCACGACCTGGCGTCTGTACGTGACGCGACCGATCGACTGCTCACCGCAGTCGCCAAGCTGGACAACGCGGCAGTGACCGAGTCGTCACGGTTGCCCGGCTGGACCCGGGGCCACGTCCTCGCCCACCTCTCGCGCAACGCCGACGCCCTGGTGAACGCACTGGAGGGGCGTCCGATGTACGTCTCCGCCGAGGCACGGGACGCCGACATCGAGCGGGACGCCCCGCGCCCCCTGGAGACCCAGCTCGCCGACCTGCGCGAGAGCGCGGGCCGGTTCGAGCGGGCCGGAGCCGCCCCCGCGGACTGGTCACGCACGGTGGAGCTGCGCAACGGCGTCACCGACGCGGCCGCCCGGGTGCCGTTCCGACGGTGGATCGAGGTCGAACTGCACCACGTCGACCTGGGGATCGGGTACGAGCTGGAGGACCTGCCGGCGGAGTTCGTCGAGCGGGAGATCGACTTCCTCACAGAGCGGTTCACCGGGCATACGGAGATGCCGCCCACCAGCGTCACGGACGGCACGCGCGCGTGGAGCACGGGCCCGGAGGGGGCCGAGCCGGAGGTCACGGTCCAGGGTCCCGCCGCCGTGCTGCTCGGCTGGCTCTCGGGCCGCGACGACGGTTCCGCGCTGAGAGTCGAGGGCGGGCCGCTGCCGAAGCTTCCGCCGCTGTAGTCCGACGCCCCTCCCCCCTCGCCGCTATAGGCTGCCGCCATGACGTACAGCGGACAGGTGACGGTCGGCGGCCCGGCGGATGTGCACGAGCTCAAGGACCTGATGATCACCAAGATCGCGGTCGGCCCGATGGACAACAACGCCTATCTGCTGCGCTGCCGGGCCACGGACGAGCAACTGCTGATCGACGCGGCCAACGACGCGAAGGCGCTCCTCGGCATGATCGGTGACGACGGGATCGCGTCCGTCGTCACCACGCACCGGCACGGGGACCACTGGCAGGCGCTCGCCGAGGTCGTGGCGGCCACGGGAGCGCGGACCTACGCGGGCCGGGAGGACGCCGAGGGCATCCCCGTACCGACGGACGTGCCGGTCGACGACGGCGACACGATCCGGGTGGGGCGCGTGGAACTCACCGCGCGCCACCTCGTGGGCCACACGCCGGGCTCGATCGCCCTCGTCTACGACGACCCGCACGGACACCCGCACGTGTTCACCGGGGACTGCCTCTTCCCGGGCGGGGTGGGCAACACCCACAAGGACCCGAAAGCCTTCGCCAGCCTCATCCACGACGTCGAGACGAAGATCTTCGACGTGCTTCCCGACGAGACCTGGGTCTACCCCGGGCACGGCAACGACACCACGCTGGGCGACGAGCGTCCGCACCTGCCGGAGTGGCACGCGCGGGGCTGGTGAGCCCCGCCCCGGCAACGCGCCCGGTCTGAAGACCGGGCGCACGCGCCCCGTGTGAACCGTTCGCACACACCGGTCTCCCGCGCGCGCTCCCGGCGCACACGCCGGCGCGGTCAACTGAGAACAGCCCCGCTCAGGATGACGGCTCCTGCGCGGCACGGGCCGCCGGTCCCCTGTTTCCCGCCCTCGGCCGGCGGCCCCCGGCACGCGCGCACCGTCCAGGGGTTCACATAAACGCAACACCCGTTCCCGCCATACGGACAGTTGCCCGCGTGACCTCGACAAGCAGCATGTCGCGCTGCCAATCTCCCGCCATGCAACGTGTCCAACGCGCCCTGCGCAGCGCCACGTCCGGCGCCACCGTCGCCCTGCTCGCCCTCGCCGTGGGGTGCGCCCCGCAGCCGGAGGGAAGTGCTTCCGCCACAGCTTCCGGGACGACCGCGGGCACCTGTGCGCAGGGCAGGTTGGCCACCAGGACCCCGGGCAAGCTGACGGTGGCGACCGACGAGCCCGCGTACGAGCCCTGGTTCAAGAACGACACGCCGGCCAACGGCAAGGGCTTCGAGTCGGCGGTGGCCTACGCGGTGGCACGGCAGCTCGGCTACGGCAAGAGCGCCGTGGTCTGGCAGACCGTTCCCTTCAGCAAGGCCTTCGCGCCTGGGGAGAAGACCTTCGACTTCGACATCAACCAGGTCTCCGTCAGCGCCGAGCGCAAGAAGGCCGTGGACTTCTCGTCGGGTTACTACGACGTCCGCCAGGCCGTCATCGCCCTGAAGGGCTCCAAGGCCGCGCAGGCGAAGAGCAGCGCGGACCTGAGGGGTGTCAAGCTGGGCGCCCAGGTCGGCACCACCAGTCTCGACTACATCACCAAGGTGGTGAAGCCGACGCGGCAGCCGGCCGCGTACGCCAAGAACGACCAGGCCAAGTCCGCCCTGAAGAACGGTCAGGTGGACGCCATCGTCACCGATCTGCCGACCGCCTTCTACATCACCGCCGCCGAGGTGACCGATGCGAAGATCGTCGGCCAGTTCGAGAACCAGGGCGGTACACCCGAGCAGTTCGGGCTCGTCCTCGACAAGGGCAGCGCGCTGACCTCGTGCGTGACCTCCGCCGTGGACGCCCTGCGCAGGGACGGCACCCTGGCGAGGCTCGAGAAGCAGTGGCTGTCCGACGCCGTCGACGCTCCCGTGCTCAAGTGACCGTCGTCAAGCCGGAGTCGGGAGAGGGATCGGACGAGGGCGGCAAGGCGGCAGGGGGCGAGGCGAGGGACACGCCCGGCGGGGGCGACGCGTACGTCCCCTCCCAGCGGCGGATCGAACGTGAGCGGCACAAGCGCGCCCGAGCCCGCCGCGCCACGGCCGTCGCCGCGGTCTCGACCCTCGTCACCGGTGTCGTCCTCTATCTGATCGTCGTCAACGCTCCGGGCTGGCCGCGGACCGAGGAGACCTTCTTCAACGCGCACTACGCGCGCGAGGCACTCCCCAAGGTTCTCGACGGCCTGTGGCTCAACGTCCGGCTGCTGCTGGTGTGCGGGACCGCCGTCCTGCTCCTCGGTCTGCTGATCGCCGTCGCCCGCACCCTGCGCGGGCCGGTCTTCTTCCCGCTGCGCGTACTGGCCGCCGCCTACACGGACTTCTTCCGAGGACTGCCACTGATCATCAACCTCATGATCGTGGTCCTGGGCGTGCCCGCGCTGCGCCTGCAGGGCGTCACCGTCGACCCGGTGCTCCTCGGCGGCACGGCACTCACGCTGACGTACTCCGCGTACGTCGCCGAGGTCTTCCGCGCCGGTATCGAGTCGATCCATCCCTCCCAGCGTGCGGCGGCCCGCTCGCTCGGCCTCACCAACCGTCAGGCACTGCGCTACGTCGTGCTGCCGCAGGCGGTACGGCGTCAGGTGCCGCCCCTGCTCAACGATCTGGTGTCCTTGCAGAAGGACACGGGGCTCGTCTCGATCGGCGGTGCGGTGGACGCGGTGCGGGCCGCGGACATCATCGTGGGCCGCAGCCTCAACTACACGCCGTACATCGTCGCGGGGCTGGTCTTCGTGGCGCTGACCATCCCCATGACCCGCTTCGCGGACTGGGTGACCGCCCGGCTGGACCGGCGGCGGGCACAGGGAGGGAACCTGTGAGCGACATCCTCGCCCCGAGCGGCCCCGCCGAGGACACCGAGTCCCCAGGCTCCCCGGTGTTGCGCATGGAATCGGTCCGCAAGACCTTCGGCGGCTCCGTCGTCCTGCGGCACATCGATCTGGGCGTCGCCGCGCACACGGTGACGGCGCTGATCGGCGCCTCCGGCTCCGGCAAGTCGACCCTGCTGCGCTGTGCGAACCTCCTCGAGGACGTCGACGACGGCGCCATCTGGCTCGACGGTGAGGAGATCACCGACCCGCGAGTCGACCAGGACGCCGTACGCCGCCGGATCGGCGTGGTCTTCCAGGCGTACAACCTCTTCCCTCATATGACCGTCCTGGAGAACATCACGCTCGCCCCGCGCCGGGTGCACGGCGTGGACCGTGCCACGGCCGAGGAGCGCGCACGCGCGCTGCTGGAGCGCCTCGGGCTCGGAGCCAAGGCGGGCGAGTACCCGGACCGGCTGAGCGGCGGCCAGCAGCAACGCGTCGCGATCGTGCGCGCGCTGGCCGTACGCCCCCGGCTGCTGCTCCTCGACGAGATCACCGCCGCCCTAGACCCGGAACTCGTCGGCGAGGTCCTCACCGTCGTCCGGGATCTGAAGGACGAGGGCATGACCATGGTGCTGGCCACCCACGAGATGGGCTTCGCCCGCGAGGTCGCGGATCAGGTCTGCTTCCTGGACGGCGGCGTGGTCCTGGAACGCGGCACTGCCGAGCAGGTCTTCGGCGACCCCCGGCACGAGCGCACACGGCGCTTTCTGCGCCGGATCATGGAGGCGGGGCGGCTCTGAGGCCTGGGTGCTCGATGGCTGTGGAGGCGGGGCGTCCGGTCTTGCCGCCCGCTCTCAGGGCAGCAGCGGGCTGCCCTCCGGTGTCTCCGCCCACCGCCGCGGCGGCCTCGCGACCGGACGCTGGACTCGGCGTCTTCGCGCGGGTCGGCGACGTCGTGTCACTCCTCCGTCCGCCCCGCCCCCGCGAGCGTCGCGACCCGCTCCACCGCGAACGCGTACCCCTGCACACCGCATCCGGCGATGACACCGTCGGCACGCAGCGAGACGTACGAGTGGTGCCGGAACTGCTCGCGCTGGTGGACGTTCGAGATGTGGACCTCCACGACCGGCAGTCCGTCGCAGGTGTTGAGCGCGTCCAGGATCGCGACGGAGGTGTGGGAGTAGGCGGCCGGGTTGATCACGATCCCCGCGTGGTTCAGCCGTGCCTCGTGGATCCACTCCACCAGTTCACCCTCGTGGTTTGACTGCCGGAAGTCCACCGTGCCCCCGTATGCGGCCGCCGTCTTCACGCACAGCGCCTCGACGTCCGCCAGCGTGTCGGAGCCGTAGATCTCCGGCTGGCGCTGCCCGAGGAGGTTCAGGTTGGGGCCGTTGAGGACCATGATCGGGTCGCTGGCGAGGGTACGGGGCACGGTTCCTCCGGTCCGTTCGGATCTGCTGAGCCCCCGGTTTATCACGATGCGGCCCGCAGGCGGCGCCCCATGGCCGACCGCGAGGTACCGCGCGATCCGGCGGCCCACGACGGCGGGGTGCTCTTCCTGGAGACGTCGGAGGAGATGCCGAGCGGCGCGGAGGTCTTCCGCCTGCTGCGGAACATGGGCGAGCGCGGGCTGCTCCAGCGCTTCCCCGCACTGCTCATGGGCCGTCCGAAGACCTGGTCGTTCGAGCGCCCCAACAGTCCGGAAGCGGCCGCCCGTTACGCGGCGGAGCAGCGCGAGGCGGTGCTACGCGCCCTGAGGGCCTACGCTCCCCACACCATGGTCGTCTTCGATGTGGATCTCGGACACACCGATCCGCAGCTCGTCATCCCCTACGGCGGCACCGTACGCGTGGACGGCCCGGCCCGGCGCATCACCGTGATGTACTGATCACGGCCGCCGCCGCGGGCGTACGCCCTCTCCCGTCACATCATGCACCGAGCCCCCATGCGCCCCCGTAATCGCCGATCACGGTGGGTAGTTGAAGCGGCATGCACGACGTACGCAACGTGAGGGCCCCCTCCCTGATCCGGCTCGCGGTCGCCTCACTGGCGGGGACCGCCATCGAGTTCTACGACTTCTTCGTCTACGGGACCGCCGCCGCCCTGGTCCTTGGGCCTCTGTTCTTTCCGACCTTCTCGCCGCTCGGGGGCACGCTGGCGGCCTTCGGCACCTTCGGCGTGGGCTTCATCGCCCGCCCACTCGGCTCGGTGCTGTTCGGGCACATCGGCGACCGGCGCGGTAGGCGGCCGGTCCTCATCGCCTCCCTGGTGCTGACCGGCGCCGCGACGGTGGCGGTCGGCTGTGTGCCGACGTACGGCACGATCGGCATCGCCGCCCCCATGCTCCTTCTGGTGCTGCGCTTTCTCCAGGGACTCGGGCTCGGCGGGGAGTGGGGCGGTGCGGTGCTGCTGACCCTGGAACACGCGCCACCCGGGCGGCGCGCCCTGTGGTCAAGCTTCCCGCAGATGGGCCCCGCGCTGGGGTTCGCGCTCGCCAACGGCATGGTGCTGGGGCTGTCGGCGACGCTGTCGGACGCGCAGTTCGCCTCCTGGGGGTGGCGGATCCCCTTCTGGGTGGCGGGCCTGCTCGCGGCAGCGGGCCTGTGGCTGCGCGGTTCGCTGCCGGAGAGTCCGCTCTTCCTCGAGATCGACGACCACGCGCGCGTGCCACTCGCCGAGGTGGTGCGCGGCCACTGGCGGCTGGTGCTGTTGACGGCCGGCGCGCTTGCGGTCGGGTACGCGGTCTTCTACTCCGTGACGACCTGGTCCCTGGCCTACGCGACGGAGCGGCTCGGGGTGAGCCGTCCGGTCATGCTGACCTGTGTCATGGCCACCGTCCTGGTGCAGGGTGCCCTCACTCCCCTCGCGGCCCTCCTGGGCGACCGCTACGCACGCCGGCCGCTGTGCCTCACGGGGTGCGTCGCTGTCGCCCTGTGGATGTTCCCGATGGTCGCGCTGCTGTCCACAGGCGAGCCCTTGCTGATGTGCCTGGGGTTCCTGGGAGCGATGCTCGCCCTGAGCACGACGTTCGCCGTGACCGCCGCGTATCTGCCGGAGCTGTACGAACCCCGGCTCCGGTGCACGGGCGCGGCCGTGGGCTACAACCTCGGCGGAGTGCTCGGCGGCGCCCTCACCCCGATCGTGGCCACCACGCTTGCCGGGTACGGGGGCCGGGTGCCGTGGGGTGTCGGCGCCTATCTGACGGCCGTGGCCCTGCTCAGCCTGGGATGCTTCGCGGTGCTGCCGGAGACCGGTCCCGTGTCCGTCCCGGTGACGGAACCCGCGCCCGGATGAGAAGCCGGCGGGCACACCGGCGCCTCCGCGAGGGCTTGCCCGCCGGCCTTGGGCACCCGGCCGCCTAAGGGGTCACCGCCAGCTCCAGATACGCCGCGAACAGCACGAGGTGCACACCGCCCTGAAGCGGCGTGGCACGGCCGGGCACCACGGTCAGCGAACCCACCACCACGGTCAGGGCGAGCAGAACCATGTGGACGGGGCCGAGGCCGAGGACGAGCGGCCCCGACAGCCACACGGACGCGAGGGCGACGGCGGGGATGGTCAGGCCGATGCTGGCCATCGCCGAGCCGAGGGCGAGGTTGAGGCTCGTCTGGACGCGGTCGCGGCGCGCCGACCGCAGAGCGGCGATGGTCTCGGGCAGCAGCACGAGCAGCGCGATCACCACCCCGACGACGGCCTGCGGCATCCCGGCCGCCGTCACGCCGGACTCGATGGCGGGCGAGACACCCTTGGCGAGTCCTACGACACCGACAAGGGCCAGCGCGAGCAGGCCCAGGCTGATGGTTGCGGCACGGGCGGACGGCACCTCGGCGTAGTCGTCAGCGCCGATCACCTCTCCCTGGCGGGTGATCGGGAGGAAGTAGTCGCGGTGGCGCACGGTCTGCGTGGTCACGAACAGCCCGTAGAGGATCAGTGAGGAGAGCGCGGCGAAGGTGAGCTGGGCCGGGGAGAACTGCGGACCGGGTGTGCTGGTGGTGAACGTCGGCAGAACCAGGCTGAGGGTCGCCAGGGTGGCAACGGTGGCGAGCGCGGCACCGGTTCCCTCGGGGTTGAAGACCGCGATCCGGTGGCGGAGCGAGGCCACCAGGATGCTCGCGCCTACGACGCCGTTGCAGGTGATCATCACGGCCGCGAAGACCGTGTCGCGGGCGAGGGTCGCGCTCTTGCCGCCGCCGTCCGCCATGAGGGTGACGATGAGACCGACCTCGATGGCCGTGACCGCCACGGCGAGGACGAGCGACCCGAACGGCTCACCGACCCGGTGCGCGATCACTTCCGCATGGTGGACCGCGGCCAGTACGGATCCGGCGAGGACCACCGTCACCAGGACGACGACACCCCCGGGCAGAGTCCGCCCCCAGGTGAGGGCCAGGAGGGCCACCGCGGCCACCGGCACGACGACCGGCCACCGCGCCGTGAGTGACCGGAGCCCGACGACCATGCTAATGATCGTCGCAGACCCGCACGGGGCCCGCATTCCAGGTCGGACGAACGCGCGGGACGTCCGCCGTGGGGATGCGTGGCGGTGTGTCGCGCATCCCCTTCGGCCGCTGGCCCCCGTCCGGTGCGGTCACGTCTTGACGTCGTCTTTCCGCCTCGTCTCGATGGCCTCCTGCTTCCTGGAGGTCATCAGGCTGGTGATCGTCGTGACGACCAGAACGGTGCAGATCACGCCCAGGGAGACCGGTATGGAGATCTCGGGGACGTGCACACCGGTCTCGTGGAGCGCGTGCAGCACCAGCTTGACTCCGATGAAGCCGAGGATGATCGACAGTCCGTAGGAGAGGTGGACCAGCTTTTTGAGCAGGCCACCGATGAGGAAGTACAGCTGTCGCAGGCCCATCAGCGCGAACGCGTTGGCCGTGAACACGATGTACGGATCCTGGGTCAGGCCGAAGATGGCGGGGATCGAGTCAAGGGCGAAGAGAACGTCGGTGCTGCCGATCGCGAGCATCACGACCAGCATCGGCGTCATGACACGCTTGCCGTTCTGCCGGATCCACAGCTTGGTGCCGTGGTACCGGTCGGCCACGCCGAAGCGGCGCTCCGCTGCCTTCAGCAGCTTGTTCTCCTCGTACTCCTCGTCCTCCCCTTCGGCGCGGGCTTCCTGGATCAGCTTCCAGGCGGTCCAGATCAGGAATGCACCGAAGAGGAAGAAGACCCAGGAGAAGGACGAGAGGATCGCGGCGCCCGCGGCGATGAAGAGTGCCCGCAGGACCAGGGCTATGAGCACGCCGACGAGGAGGACGCGCTGCTGGTACTGCGAGGGCACCGCGAACTTCGCCATGATCAGAACGAAGACGAAGAGATTGTCGACGCTCAGCGACTTCTCGGTGATGAAGCCTGCGAAGAATTCTCCGGCCGGCTGGCCGCCGCCGAAGACCAGCAGCCCCAGGCCGAACAGCCCGGCCAGGACGACCCAGACGACCGTCCAGACACCGGCTTCCTTGATCGACACGTCGTGCGGCTTGCGGCCGATGAAGAAATCGACCGCGATGAGGGCGGCGAGGCCCCCGATCGTCAGGACCCACAGGGTCAGGGAAACATCCACTGCGCCTCCGGCAGTACATAACGGCATTTATTGCGTCGTCGCTACCGGAGGTCTCTTCCACCCGCGGCGCCCGGAGCGCGTGGAGAACGCGCCGGATGCCTGTGGGCCGACGCCCCGGGATCTGGCCTGATCCGTACTGACGGGTGCGCCGCAGCAGATAGGGAGTACTCCCCTCCGTGGGAAAGACACTACCCCAATCACCAAGTAAAGGTAAAGAGTTCGGTAAAAGAAGAGCCGAATTACCTGCTCAGGACGCCTTTACTCGCCCTTGGTGAGCGGGTCCTGACGGGTCAGTGGTCCCAGGCGCGGCGGGCCTTCGCGACCTGACCGAGGACCTGCGCGAGCACCTGGCTGCCTCCGGGCACGCGCGGTGGCTCGTACGTCCACGCATGGCCGACCCACGGGTCGGCGAGGTGGTCGTCGGGAACGGGGGTGAGCCGCAGCAGTGAGCGCCAGAGCGGGTCGAGCAGGGGGCCGTAACCGGCGGCGTCCTCCCGGGCGGCGACCAGCATCAGATGCACGCCCACCAACGGCCCCTCGTCCGCGAGATAGCGCAGCTGGGTCACGGCCCGGTCGTCGAAGCCGTGTGGGAAGTCATGGACGATCAGCAGATGTCCGGCGGTGTCGAGGTCGGGCGGCAGAGCGTCCGAGGCACCGCCGCGCGCTGCCATCTGGAGCAGGTCGACGCGCCGGGTCAGCCGTGTCAGCACGCCACCCACGCCCGTGGCACCGACGGCGGGCGGATCGGCGAGCACCCCGGACCGCACCAGCGGGGCGAGCGCCGGGGCGCCCGAGCCGGCCGGGTCGATCACGTGCACCGCGAACTCGTCGGGCGGGTACACCGCCAGGAGCCGTGCGGCGTGCGCCACCGCCGTCTCCATGGCGAGCCGCCGCAGTTCGTCGGAGTCCACGAGCGGGTCGAGGGATCCGGAGCGGCCGCTGTCGATCCACAGGCCGCGTTCCAACGGCAGCCTGATCAGCATGGGGATGCGCAGACTCTCGCTCTCCGGGAGGTGCAGATCTCCCAGGCGCACGGCCATGGGCATCTCCACGGGCACCCGGTAGCCGTGCCAGACCGGGTTGTCCCAGCGTGCGAACGCCGGGGGCAGTGCGGGCTCGACGACGTCCGACTCCGCGACGAGCTGGGTGAGGTCGCGGTCGAGCGAGGCCCTGGCCTGGGTGACGAGTCGGGTGTGCTTGGTCCGGGCCGCCTCACGTGCCATGTCGCCCTGCTCCCCGATCCGGTTGCGGGGATCGGCCAGGACCTCGTCCAGCTCCTGTTCCAGGCGTGAGTCGGCGAAGTCGACGGCGCTGCGGTACGCGGCGGCCGTGCGCGCCAGGTCCTCGAACATGCCCCTCACCTGGTTGTAGAGCCGCTCTTCCATGGACCAGCCGGTGGCGTCGCCCGCCACGGGCTGTGCGGACTGCCCCGGCGGGGCCGCTGGCGCGGTCGGCGGGGGCGCCTGCGGTGCCGCGCCGTGCCGCCCGGGGTGGACGTAGTCGATCGGCCCGCCGGCAGGCGGTTGCGGAACCGGGCCGGGCGAGCCGGTGACGTCGTACGCGGATCCCTGTCTCGGCACGCCCGCCGGACCCTGGTGCGGCGGGACCGCACCGGATGCCCCCGGGGGTGCCGCCGGGGCGGCCGTCTGCCGCGTGCGGTCACCGTCGGAGAGACGCGGCGGTGGCGGGGCGACCGAGCGGGCCAGGCCCTGGACCACCGCCTCGTTGATTCCGCCCGCGAGTTGCTCGGCCTCGGCCAGGCCCTGGTCCGCGAGGAGCGCGGCGAGCCCGCCCGCGTACCCCTGGCCGACCGCGCGGACCTTCCAGGCGCCCTGTCTGCGGTAGAGCTCCAGCGCGATGACCGCGGACTCGGAGTCCAGACCGCTGATGGTGTACTGGGCGACCTCGGAGCCGTCGAGGCCGGTGACCGCGGCAACAGGGGCCGAGAGGCCGCCGAACCTCACCGGACCGCCGACCCCCGTGGGCAGGGCGAGCAGCACACTGACCCAGTGCACGCTCTCCGGCAGAGCGTCCAGGTCGAATGCCAGACGGTGGTCGGCCGCAGCCTGCCGGGAGACCTCGACGCCGGCCAGCGTGGGCACCCCCGGATGGGCCACCCATTCGGTGCCGCTCACTCTGCCCTGTGCGTCTGCGAGCGTCGCCCCGGCCACCACGGGTGTGCCGGCGGACACCCGGACCTCGAGGCGGGCCTGCGGAAGCGGACGGTTCTGCCCCCGGACCAGCTCGGCCGTCATCGCCTCGTCCCCCTGTGTCGCTTCGTCTGCCGTGCGTCCGGATGCCTACAGATGCGGCAGGATCGCCGGCATCAGGTCCTGGAAGGTGCGGCCGTTGGCGGGGGTGCCCAGCGCCGTCATGGTCCATCCGGCGCCCGCACGGTGGACCTTGGCCATGATCTGCGCCGTGTACCCGCCCCCGCCGGCCAGCGTGTACCGGGCCAGCTCCTGGCCGTTGGTCTCGTCGACGAGGCGGCAGAACGCGTTCTGCACCTCCTGGAAGGTCTGCCCCGTGAACGAGTTCACGGTGAACACGATCTGGTCGATGTGGACCGGAACGCGCTGCAGGTCGACGAGGATCGCCTCGTCGTCGCCGCCCTGGCCGACTCCCCCGACGAGGTTGTCGCCGGTGTGGCGGACGGATCCGTCGTCGCTGACGAGGTGACGGAAGAAGACCACGTCCACGGGCTGCTTGTCCGCGAAGAGCACGGCGGACGCGTCGAGGTCGATCTCCCGGGTGCGCGAACCGAACAGCCCGCGCCGAGGGGCGGCCTGCCAGCCGAGTCCCATGCGCACCGCGTTCAGCGTGCCCCCGTCGTTCTTCTGCAGGCTGATGGCCTGCCCCTTGGTCATGTTGACGGTCACGCGCCGTTCCCCTCTCGAGCAGTCCCCAGTTCGCCCGCGGACTCCGCGGATGCCAAAACCCTACGCAGCGGCACTGACAGTGACGAACCCCGGACCGCGCTTTGTGTCGGTCTTGCAACACACTGCGCACATCCCGGGGTCCGAACGGGTGGCGGGGACGTCAGGCCAGGCCCGCCTCCCTCATCTGGCGCAGCTCCTTCTTCATCTCGGAGACCTCGTCGCGCAGCCGGGCCGCGATCTCGAACTGAAGGTCCGCGGCCGCGGCCCGCATCCGTTCCGTCAGTTCTTCGATCTGCTCCGCCAGATCGGCCGCGGGACGGTCGGTCGGGACCGTCTCCTTGGCCTTGCCCTTGGCGGGCTTGGCACCCTTCGCCGCCTGGCCGCCGAGGGCGGGGACGGGGGTCTTGGCGCTCTTGCCGTCCTTCGTCTTGCGGTAGCCGGTACCGAGCAGCTGCTCCGTGTCCACGTCCTCTCGGGCGATCTGCGCCACGATGTCGTTGATCTTCTTGCGGAGCGGCTGCGGGTCGATGCCGTTCGCCTTGTTGTACGCGACCTGCTTCTCGCGGCGGCGGTTGGTCTCCTCGATGGCCTTCTCCATCGCCGGAGTGATCTTGTCCGCGTACATATGGACCTCGCCCGAGACGTTGCGCGCGGCACGGCCGATGGTCTGGATGAGCGAGGTCCCCGAACGCAGGAACCCCTCCTTGTCGGCGTCGAGGATCGCCACCAGGGACACCTCGGGCAGGTCCAGGCCCTCCCGGAGGAGGTTGATGCCGACCAGGACGTCGTACTCACCGGACCGCAGCTCGCGCAGCAGCTCGACACGGCGCAGGGTGTCCACGTCGCTGTGCAGATAGCGCACCTGGATACCGAGCTCCAGGAAGTAGTCGGTGAGGTCCTCGGCCATCTTCTTGGTGAGCGTGGTGACCAGGACACGCTCGTCCTTCTCGGTGCGCTTGCGGATCTCGTGCACCAGGTCGTCGATCTGGCCCTCCGTGGGCTTGACCACGACTTCCGGGTCGACGAGTCCGGTGGGACGGATGATCTGCTCGACCTGGCCGTCCGACCGGGACAGCTCATACTGCCCCGGGGTCGCCGAGAGATAGACGGTCTGGCCGATGCGCTCCTGGAACTCCTCCCACTTCAGCGGCCGGTTGTCCAGGGCCGAGGGCAGGCGGAAGCCGTGCTCGACGAGGGTGCGCTTGCGGGAGGCGTCGCCCTCGTACATGGCGCCGATCTGCGGCACGGTGACGTGCGACTCGTCGATGACGAGCAGGAAGTCCTCAGGGAAGTAGTCCAGCAGCGTGTTCGGCGGGGAGCCGGGCTCGCGCGCGTCGAAGTGCATCGAGTAGTTCTCCACGCCGGAGCAGGTACCGATCTGGCGGAGCATCTCGATGTCGTAGGTCGTGCGCATGCGCAGCCGCTGGGCCTCCAGGAGCTTGCCCTGCTTCTCCAGCTCGGCCAGGCGCACCTCCAGCTCCTTCTCCATCCCGTTGATCGCGCGCTCCATGCGCTCGGGTCCCGCGATGTAGTGGGAGGCGGGGAAGACGTACAGCTGCTCGTCGTCGCTGATGACCTCACCGGTGAGCGGGTGGAGGGTGGAGAGGGCCTCGATCTCGTCGCCGAACATCTCGATGCGGACGGCCAGCTCTTCGTACACCGGGAAGATCTCGATGGTGTCGCCGCGCACCCGGAAGGTGCCGCGCGCGAAAGCCATGTCGTTGCGCGTGTACTGGATGTCGACGAAGCGGCGCAGCAGCTGGTCGCGGTCGATCTCGTCGCCGACGCGGAGGCTGACCATGCGGTCCACGTACTCCTGGGGAGTACCGAGGCCGTAGATGCAGGAGACCGAGGCGACCACGACGACGTCACGCCGGGTGAGCAGTGAGTTGGTCGCGGAGTGACGCAGGCGCTCCACCTCCTCGTTGATCGAGGAGTCCTTTTCGATGTAGGTGTCCGACTGCGGGACGTAGGCCTCGGGCTGGTAGTAGTCGTAGTACGAGACGAAGTACTCGACCGCGTTGTTCGGCAGCAGCTCGCGGAACTCGTTGGCCAGCTGGGCGGCCAGCGTCTTGTTCGGCGCCATCACCAGGGTGGGACGCTGGAGCTTCTCGATCATCCACGCGGTGGTCGCGGACTTACCGGTACCGGTCGCACCCAGCAGGACGACATCTTTCTCACCTGCGCGGATGCGCTTTTCCAGCTCGGCGATGGCGGTGGGTTGGTCACCGCTGGGCTGGTAGGGACTGACGACCTCGAAGGGCGCCACCGAGCGTTCGATCTGTGAAACGGGCCGCATGTTCTCCACCGTACGACCCCGCACTGACAACGGGGGGCGGTCAGCGGTTCTGCGGGGCCCGGAAGCTCCGCTGCGCCGAGCGCCCGCGGGGGTGAGCGGACGGATGCCGTCCGGTGTGGGCGACCCGAGGACGGGCCGGGACCCCTGGTTTGCGCTCCACCGGGGTCCAGTCGGGCTTGCCCATGACCATCAGCGGGTCGAACATCACGACGACCCCGGCCAGGCACAGGAAGACGAGCGGACCGATCATCATCGGGGCGAGCAGGGCGGCGGGTGCCTCACCGGCCGGCGTCCCCCCGATGCCGTGCAGATGGACGCGGAGGGCGGCCATCCCCGTGTAGTGCATGCCGGTGACGGCGAGCCCCATGACGAGGCTCGCTCCGACGCTCCAGAGGAACCCGCGGATCTGGCCGGCGGCCCAGAGAGCGGCGGTCGCCGCGACGACCGCTATGAGGACGGACGCGGCGACGGTGAGGGTGTTGTACTCCAGCACGCCGTTGAGGCGCATCCCCGCCATGCCGAGGTAGTGCATCGAGGCGATCCCCAGGCCGGTGACAGTGCCGCCGGTGAAGAGCGCCACCCCGGTCGCGCCCCGGTACCCCACGATGAAGACGCCGACCCCGACCATCACGATGGCGACGGCAAGGCTCGCGAACGTGATCGCCTTGTCGTAGTGGATGGGGGTCTGCTCGACGGTGAAGCCCATCATCGCGATGAAGTGCATGGTCCAGATGCCGGAACCGATCGCGGCCGCCCCCAGGGCGAGCCACCCCGCACGCCAGGACTGGGCGACGACCATCGATCTTGTGGTGCAGCGCAGACCGAGCGCGCCGCCGAGGCAGGCCATGAGGTACGCCACCACGGGAGTGACGAGTCCGTAGCTGAAGCCGTCGACGGTGCTCTGCATGCGCGGCTGCCCTTCCCACCCTGATGCCTCTGTGAACTCCGGAAATGCCCCCATCCCCAGGACCGTGACGACGGTCAGGGTTGTGCCAGAGAGTATGACTCCCACCAGATCGGTCGAACGATTTTCCGGCAAAAAATCACGACGCTGCCGCACTTGTGCGGCGCTCGTGAGCACATGCGGGCAACCCCAGCCAATCTGTGCCCGCCTCGTTCTCGCACTTACTTGACCGACTGCTGTCACTCTGGTGCTGTAGGTGATCGCCCGATGCTAGGAGTACGTATGCACGCGCGCGTTGCCGCAGCCACGGCCATCGCGTTCTTCGGACTGGGCCTCGCCATGCTGCCGACGCCACACGCCGGTGCCACCGGCGGCGACAGGCTGGTTGTCGTCGCCCACCGAGGCGCCTCCGGCTCTGCGCCCGAGAACACCATGGCCGCCGTCGACAGGGCCGCGGCCATGGGCTTCGGCTGGGTCGAGAACGACGTGCAGCGCACCAAGGACGGCCGGCTCGTCGTGATCCACGACGCCACACTGGACCGGACGACCGACGTCGAGCGGTTGTTCCCGCACCGGGCGCCCTGGAGGGTCAAGGATTTCACCGCCGCGGAGATCGCCCGCCTGGACGCGGGAAGCTGGTACGGCCGTCGGTACGCGGGCGCGCGCGTACCGACCCTGCGGGAGTACATGGAGCGCGTGTCGCACAACCACCAGAACCTCGTCCTGGAGATCAAGAACCCCGAGCTGTATCCGGGCATCGAGCGCCAGACCCTCGCGCTGCTGGACGAAGAGGGCTGGCTTGACTCCGGCCACCTGAGGAACCGGCTGATCGTGCAGAGCTTCAGCGCGGCCAGTGTGCGGATGGTCCACGAGCTGCGGCCGGGGATCAGGACCGCGTACCTGGGCACGCCACGCGTGACGGAGCTGCGGGCGTACGCCCGGTTCGCCGACCAGATCAACGCGGAGTACACCAGGCTCTCGCCCGGGTACGTCTGCGCGGTGCACGCGCTCAAGGGGCCGCACGACAAGCCGATGAGGGTGTTCGCCTGGACCGTCAACGGCGCGAAGGAGGCCCAACGGATGGGCGGCTTCGGCGTGGACGGTGTCATCACGAACGTTCCCGACGTGGTGCGCACAGCGGTCACGGCCCGCTGATCCGGCGGAGCCCCGGGCTGTCGCAGGCCGCCCGGCGCGCGACCACGGAGCCGTTGTCGGTGCCGGGTCGTACGGTGGGCGCATGAACAGTGACGGGCAAGGCCAGCAGCATCTGGTGTGGACCGTGGTGGCCACGGACATCGGACCCTTGCTGCTGGCCGCGACGCGCGACGGCCTGGTGAACGTGGTGTTCCACGCGACGGAGGCCGTGCGCGACAAGGCCCTGGCGCGGCTGGCGTCCCGGCTCGGCACCGAGCCCGCCGAGACCGAGGACTCTCCGCTGCTGGCCGAGGCGATACGCCAGCTGGCGGCCTACTTCGGGGGTGGGCTGCGCGACTTCGCGCTGCCGTTGGACTGGTCCCTGATCACCGGCTTCAACCGGCAAGTGCTGCGCGAGCTGGCCTCCGCCGTGCCGTACGGCACCGTGGTGGGGTACGGCGATCTGGCCGGCCGGGTCGGCCAGCCGGGCGCGGCCCAGGCCGTCGGGGTGGCGATGGGCTCCAACCCGCTGCCGCTGGTCGTGCCGTGCCACCGCGTGATCGAAAGCGACGGCGGCATCGGTGGATTCGGTGGCGGGCTGGAGACCAAACGGAAGCTTCTGGCTCTCGAAGGGGTGCTGCCGGAACCGCTCTTCTGATCCGCTCCACAGGTCCGGCGGAGACCTGGACCGGAACCGGGGAGACCACTGCCCGCGGGGCCCGACCGGCGCGGGGGCCGGTGGGCGCTGCCGGCGGGCGCTACTCGTAGTGCCGTGCCTCGAAGACGTTCCCGTCGGGGTCTCGGAAGTAGAAGCTGCGCCGGGCGGCGCCGCGGGCGCCGGAGGAGCCGTGGGAGAAGTCCGAGAGGGGCACGGCCCGCTCCTCCAGGCGGGCCCTGAGGGCCTCGAAGCCGCCTTCCGTCAGAGCCAGGCAGATGTGATTGACCGGATGTCCGGCACTCTCGGCGGCGCCCGGAAGCATCTTCATGTCCGTGGCAGAGGAGAGCGGGGCGAGATCGAGAATGGTCTCCTCGTTGAGCCGCACGGAGGGGAACGACACCTTGCCCGCGGTGAAATCCGCGACCCCGAGCGGTTCCAGGCCGACCGCTTCCGCGTAGAAGCGGGCGGCTGCGACCGGGTCCCGGACCCACAGGACGACATGGTCGAGACGTGGCGAGTTGTCCGTCATGCCCTCAGGCTGGTGTTCTCTTCCACCGCTCGCAAGTGTTTGGCCGCGGGTGCCGCCCGCCAGGGATGAGGGAAAACCCACAGACAGGAGGCACGCGCGTGCTGATGGTGTCCGAAGAGGTGCGGGAGGCCCTCGCCGCCCGCCGGCCGGTGGTGGCTCTGGAGTCGACGATCATCGCGCACGGGCTGCCCCGTCCGCGGAACCTCCAGGTCGCGCTGGAGCTGGAGGACCTGGTACGGCAGGAGGGCGCCGTACCGGCGACGATCGCCGTCCTGGACGGCACGCCCCACGTCGGGCTGAACAAGGTGCAGGTCGAGCGGATCGCGAACGAGGAGGTGATCCGCAAGCTGGGCCAGCGCGACCTGCCGCTTGCCGTCGCGGCGGGTATGAGCGGGGCGACGACGGTCTCCGCGACGGCGCAGCTGGCCTCCCTGGCCGGGGTGCGGGTGTTCGCGACGGGGGGCCTCGGCGGGGTGCACCGGCAATGGACGGCGACCCAGGACGAGTCCGCCGACCTGGGTCTGCTGGCCCGGACGAGGATCACCGTGGTGTGCGCGGGTGTGAAGTCGATCCTGGACGTACCGGCGACGTTGCAGCGGCTGGAGACGCTGGGCGTGGCGGTGGCCGGTTACCGCACGGATCGCTTCCCGGGCTTCTATCTGTCCGACTCCGGGCATCCGGTCGACTGGACCCTTGAGTCACCGGAACAGGTGGCGGCGGTCATGCATGCGCAGGATGCGCTCGGCGTTCCCGAGTCGGCGCTCATCGTCGCCCATCCCGTTCCACAGGAGAAGCAACTCGATCCGCAGCTCCACGCGCGTGTGCTGGCCGCCGCGCTCCAGGCGTGCGAGGACGAGGGTGTGACCGGGCAGGCGGTCACGCCGTTCCTCCTCGACTATCTGGTGCGGCACACCGACGGGGCCTCGCTGAGCGCCAACCTGGCGGCGGTGCGCGGCAACGTACGGCTCGCGGCACAGATCGCGGCGGCCTGGGCGAAGGCGTGAGCGGGGCTCTGCTGGTCGTCGGGGACGTCGTCACGGATGTCGTCGCCCGGCACGTCGGTCCGCTCGCGTCGGGCACGGACACGGCCGCCGTCATCCGTACGCTCCCCGGCGGCGCCGGTGCGAACGTGGCGTGCTGGGCGGCGCACTGGGGCTGCCCGGATGTGCGGCTGCTCGGGCGCGTCGGGGCCGATGCGGCAGCCTGGCACGCACGGGAACTGTGCGGGTCCGGCGTACGGCCGCACCTGGTCGTCGACGCCGAGGCGGCTACGGGAACGGTCATCTGCCTGGTCGACGGAAGCGCCTCGGCGGAACGCACCTTCCTCACGGACAGCGGGGCCTGTCTGCGGCTGGACCCCGGCGACTGGTCGGACACGCTGCTCGACGGCGTCGCACGAATGCATCTGTCGGGCTATCTGCTGTTCTCCGAATCGAGCCGGGCGCTGCTCAGGGTGGCCCTGACGACTGCACGCGCGCGCGGAGTGCCGGTGAGTCTGGATCCGGCGTCGGCCGGGTTCCTCACCGATCTGGGCGTGGGCCGGTTCCTGACACTCTCCGAAGGCCTCGACGTGCTGCTTCCCAGCAGGGACGAGGCGTGTCTGCTGACCGGGCTGCCCGACCCGGGGGACGCGGCCGCGAAATTGAGCCGCCATGTCCCCCTGGTGGTGGCCAAGCAGGGCCCGGACGGGGCACTGGTGGCCGTGTCGGGAACGGTCCGGGCACGGATCCCGGCGGTCCCCGCCACGCCCCGGGACACCACGGGTGCGGGCGACGCCTTCACCGGGGCCTTCCTGGCGGCCCTGCTGGCGGGGGCGGAAGCGGAGGAGGCGACGGCGGAAGGGTGCAGGGCGGGCGCCATGGCGGTGGAGAAGGTGGGGGGCAGACCTCCGACGGACGTCGAGTAGGCCGTCGGCGTCGTGCCCTGCCGGTGCTGCCCTCCCGCGTGGCCCCCTTGTCCCGCCGGCCCCATACTTCGTGCCCCTTACGCCTTTCGACCCCACGCCGAGATCAACGGGGCCGTCGCCAGGTCCATCGAGCCGGAAGCGACATGGGAGAGATGACGGTCGATCTCCTCGTCGGTGGCGAGGCCCGCGGCGACGAGCCGGTCGCGGATCTGACGGACGGTCGCGGCTTCGAGGGCCGCGCAGGCGGGCGAGGTGAGCGGGAAGTACGCGTCGGCTTCCACGCGCCGCAGCCCCGCGTCGCGGAGCAGGCGCGGGAGTCGGCGGCCGTAGGAGAGGTCGGCGCCGCGTTCGGCGAGGAGCGTGCGGAAACCCTGGCGCAGACGGTTGGCGAGCTGCTGCTCGGGGCCGTGCTCGTCCGGGCAGATCAGGGGCTGAAGCGCAGGGTCGGCGTCCTCGATCAGCAGCCGCCCGCCGGGGCGCAGCGCCTTGATCATCGATCGCAACGCCCTTTCCCGGTCCGGTACGTGGACGAGGACGAGCCGGGCGTGCACAAGGTCGAAACCCTGCCCCGGCGGCTCCTCGGCGCCGACGTCGTGGGTGCGGATCTCGATCGGGGGCCGGGCGCCCGACGCCGCCCACGAGGTGTCGATGTCGGTGGCCAGGACCTTTCCGGTCGGACCGACCTTCCTGGCAAGCCAGGAGACCACGGAAGTGCCGCCGGCGCCGACCTCCCAGCAGCGCCAGCCGGATCCGATACCGAGATCCTCGATGTGGCGGAACGTCGTGGGATCGAAGAGGGCGGAGAGCGCGTCGAAGCGCCGGCCCGCCTCCGCCTGCTGGTTGTCGAGGAGATATCCGTCGCTCGGCGTCATGCGGCGATCATCCCAGCTGTCCGGTCCGGCCGTGCCGGACGACGCTCCGCGCAGGCGGCACACGGCGGCGGCACAACCCGCGTATTGAAGCGGAACTCTCCGTTTCCACAGGCTTTTCCAGGGACGGAGACCGACTGGCAGACTGGCCTGCGAAAGCGCGGAGTACGGCGCAAGGAGATCCAGATGTCCATGGCAGGGAATCTGCGGAAGGTCGCGGGCCTCGACAGGGTCGGCGGCCTCCGTAAGGCGGCGCGGTTGGGGCGACGTCAGGCGCGCGTCGATCTGAGCCACCCCGCCCGCTCGCCGCTCGGCTCCGCGGTGGTGAACTGCGTGACGTACCAGGACGGCGCCCGCGTCCCCGGCGGCCGGGATCTGGTCGAGGCCGTGGAGCGGGTCCGCAAGAGCGACGACGGCTTCGTCTGGCTCGGGATGCACGAGCCGACGGACGATGAGTTCGCGGGAATCGCCGAGCTCTTCGACCTGCATCCGCTCGCGGTCGAGGACGCGGTCGAGGCGCATCAGCGCCCGAAGCTGGAGCGGTACGGGGAAACGCTGTTCGCCGTCTTCAAGACCGTCTGCTACGTGGAACACAAGGAGTTGACCGCGACGAGCGAGGTGGTGAGCACCGGCGAGATCATGGTGTTCGTCGGTCCCGCCTTCGTCATCACGGTGCGGCACGGACGGCACGGCTCGCTCGGGCCGCTGCGTGAGGAGCTGGAGGCCCATCCCCAGCAGCTCGCGAAGGGCCCTGCCGCGGTGCTGCACGCCATCGCCGACCATGTGGTGGACGACTATCTGAGCGTCACGGACGCGGTGCAGGAGGACATCGACCAGGTCGAGACGGACGTGTTCGCGGACAGCGGCGAGCGGCTGGACCCGGGCCGCATCTACCAGCTCAAGCGTGAGCTCCTGGAGCTGAAGCGGGCGGTGGCGCCCCTGGACCGCCCCATCCAGGAGCTGGCCACCAAGCCGATCCGAGTGATCGATCCGGAGATACAGGCGTACTTCCGGGACGTCTCCGATCATCTGCTGCGCGCCACGGAACAGATAGCCGCGTTCGACGAACTGCTGAACTCGATCCTGCAGGCGCATCTCGCGCAGGTGAGCGTCGCTCAGAACGAGGACATGCGCAGGATCACGGCCTGGGCCGCGCTGATCGCGGTGCCGACGATGGTCACGGGGGTGTACGGCATGAACTTCACGTATATGCCCGAGCTGCGGTCGAGGTTCGGCTACCCGCTGGTTCTGGTCGTGATAGGCGTCGCCTGCCTGGCGCTGTACCGGGGGTTCAAGCGCAACGGCTGGTTGTGATCCCCCGCGCTTCGTGGCGGGCGGGCAGGTGGGCCGGCGTGGTCCGGGTCAGCGCGTCACGGTCCTCGCGTAGACCCTCTCGACCCACTCGGCCAGTTGATCCTCCGTCAGGTTCTCGGCCAGGTCGGCTTCGCTGATCATGCCGACGAGGCGCTTGTTGTCGATGACGGGAAGCCGGCGGATCTGATGCTCCTCCATCTCCTCGAGCACGTCGCCGACATCGGCGTTCGCGTCGATCCAGCACGGTGTGCCCTTGGCCATCTCGCCCGCGGTCACCCGTGACGGATCGTGGCCCATGGCCACACAGCCGACGACGATGTCGCGGTCGGTGATGATGCCGCAGAGCCGTTCGTTCTCGTCACTGATGGGCAGCGCACCGACGTTGAGTTCGCGCATCAGCTGGGCGGCGCGGTCCAGGGTTTCATGGGCGGGGATCCACTGGGCACCACGATGCATGATGTCTTCGGCTGTGGTCATGGAGTACCTCCCGGTGCCGGACGGCCGGCGCGGCACGGGACGCACCGCATGTCCCGGCGCCCTTCATTCTCGCCGTGCCCGAGGGCGAGCGCACCCGGAGGAACGGTACGGGCGGAGCAGGCGCGCGGCCGAGGGTGGCGTCGTCGGCGAACCGGAGGAAGGCGCGGGAGCGCCGCCAGAACTACATGCACGCGCTTGGGAAGTGTGTGACTGATCGAGGGTGCGATCAGCCGTTCCAGGCGGGGTGGCGCGGGTCGTCGGCGCGGACCAGAACGTCGGCGGAAGCGACCGGGTCGGTCTCCGCCTCATAGCGCTCGAAGGCGGGAAGGGTCCAGTGCTCGGACTCGGGGGTGCGGCGGCGGAGGGCGCCGGCCGACAGCAGCACGTGGACGGTCAGGTCGAAGGGGAACCAGTGCCGGAGGAGGAGAGGACCGTGGAGCAGCAGAAGGCCGCCGGGAGGAAGTGGAACATAGGGGCTGCGCGTGGCGCGGTCGGTGACCGGGTCCCACAGGTCGGGCAGGACGCGGCCGTCACCACCGGGTTCGAGGGGTCCGAAGACCTCCCGCCACAGGGCGCCGGTGTCGAGCCATCCGTCGTAGTAGGAGTTCGCGTCCCGGTGTCCGTGTTCCAGGCGGAGAGACGCGGGACGCAGGAACCCCTCTGCACCGACGACGAGCGAGGGTCGGCCGCGTATACGGAGCGCGTCGGACACACGCTGTGCGAGGTCGCCGGGGCGCGCGGCCGGGGCACCGTCGAAGGCGATGCGAGGCCAAGGGCTGCCGTCGTCGGGCTTCAGGTCGAGCAGCCGGTCGGCGAGGAGGTCGGCGAGCCGCTCCCAAGTGATCGCTTCGAGTCGCACAGGGCCCATGATGCCGCTCCAGGGGGGTGGAACCGCGACAGGGCCGGTGCCGGACGTTCGGCTCCGCGATCGGCCGGGGAGCCGGCCGCCGCACTGTCGTGGACCCGCCGGTGGGCCAGGAGGTGAGAGAGACCGGGGCCGTCAAGGTCCTGTCCATCGAGGGCCGGTCCATCGAGGGCCGGTGTGCACCGAGGTCCCGTCCATCAAGGGCCGGTGTGCACCGAGCGCCGGTCCCCGAGGTCGGATCGCGGCTCGGCCCGGCGGGGAATGAAGCGGGTATGGTGCCGACCGCAACTCCCCCGCCCCTCGGCGGACTTCTGGTCTTCCAGCCGCTCAAGCGGCGGCACTGCGCCGAGTGCCACGGCGGGCCCTTGTCGTTGCTGGTGCTGGAGGAGGGCACGCCCCGGTGTCTGGACTGCGCCGATCTCGGACATCTGGTGTTCCTGCCGCGCGGCGACACGGCGCTGACCCGGCGGGCTCGGGAGGCGAGTGCGCTCTGGGCGGTGGTGGTGCGGTTCAACCGGCGCCGCGGCCGGTATGAGCGGCAGGGGGTGCTCGTCGAGGAGGAGGCGCTCGCGCGCGCGGAGGAGCGGTGCCTGGCGGATGCGGAGGCACGGCGCAGACGCCGGGTGCGGGACGCACGGCGGCGGGCGGCCGAGGACCTGCGGTTCACGGAGGCTTTCGCGCGAGAGATCCGTCGGCTGTTTCCCGGGTGTCCGGCCGGGCGTGCGGAGGAGATCGCTGCGCATGCCTCGGTGCGTGGCAGCGGACGGGTCGGCCGCAGTGCGGCGGGGCGGGCGCTGTCGCCGGACGCGGTGACGGCGGCGGTGCGGGCGTCGGTACGGCACATGGAGACGCCGTACGACCAGTTGCTGATGGACGGGGTGCCGAGGGCCGAGGCGCGGCGGCGCATCGCCGAGCGCGTGGAGGCGCTGCTGCGGGAGTGGCGGCTCCGGGAGGCGGCGTGACCTGGGCGTTTCGAGGGTGGCGGAGCGGGCCCGGTGACGAGGGGCGGACGGGCGGAGGGCGTCGTATTGTGGCACGAAACGACCCGGTACGCGTATGCAAGGGGGACGGCCATGGCCGATCCCAAGGGCTTTATGAGCACCCCCCGGGAGGAGTGGCCCCGCAGGCCCGTGGAGGAACGGGTGCGGGACTGGAACGAGGTGTACGTTCCGGGTGCGCTGCTGCCGATCATCAGCCGTCAGGCGAACCGGTGCATGGATTGCGGGATTCCGTTCTGCCACGAGGCCTGCCCGCTCGGAAACCTGATCCCCGAGTGGAACGGCCTCGTCTCCCGCGAGGACTGGCGCGCGGCCAGCGACCGGCTGCACGCCACGAACAACTTCCCCGAATTCACGGGGCGGTTGTGTCCGGCGCCCTGTGAGGCGGGGTGCGTGCTCGCCATCAACCAGCCGGCGGTCACCATCAAGAATGTGGAGGTGGCCATCGCGGACCGCGCCTGGGAGGAGGGGTTCGCGCCGCCGCGTCCGCCGGAGCGGCTGTCAGGGCGGACCGTCGCGGTCGTGGGCTCGGGTCCAGCTGGGCTCGCGGCGGCCCAGCAGCTCACGCGCGCCGGCCACACGGTGGCGGTGTACGAGCGCGCGGACCGGGTCGGGGGGCTGCTGCGCTATGGGATACCGGCGTTCAAGATGGAGAAACGGCATCTCGACCGACGTCTGGAGCAGATGCGGGCGGAGGGGACGAAGTTCCGTACGTCCACGGCCATAGGGAAGGACATCGGGGCCACCGAACTGCGGGCGCGGTACGACGCCGTGGTGATCGCGACCGGCGCCACGGCATGGCGGGAACTGGACGTGCCCGGGCGGGAGCTCGCCGGAATCCATCAGGCGATGGAGTATCTGCCGCTGGCCGACCGGGTGTGCGAGGGGGACCTGGAGGTCTCGCCGCTGTCGGCGGCGGGGAAGCACGTCGTGATCGTGGGCGGCGGGGACACCGGGGCGGACTGCCTCGGCACCGCGGTGCGCGAAGGGGCGGCGTCCGTGACCCAGCTCGACATCTACCCGCAGCCGAACGCGGCCCGGAACGAGGACGCCGAGCCGTGGCCGACGTACCCGAAGATCTATCGGCTGTCCGGCGCGCACGAGGAGGCGCGCGATCTGCGGACGGCGCCCGCCGCGGATGCGGACGCGCGGCTGTTCGCGGCGTCCACGCTGCGCTTCACGGGGGACGACGACGGGCACGTACGCCGGCTGCACCTGGTCGAGGTGGACGAGCGGCGGCAGCCGGTGTCGGGCACCGGGCGGACGCTGCCCGCGGACCTTGTGCTGCTCGCGCTGGGCTTCTCGGGACCGGATCGCCGGGACGGGCTGATCGACCAGCTCGGGATCGCGCTCGACGCACGGGGGACGATCGCGCGGGACGAGGACTTCGCGACGAATGTCCCAGGGGTGTACGCCGCGGGGGACGCCGCGCGCGGGCAGTCGTTGATCGTATGGGCGATCGCGGAGGGGCGCTCCGTGGCGGCGGCGGTGGACCGACTGCTGTCCGGCGGCGCGTCGCGTCTGTCGGCCCCGATCGGGCCGTACGACCGGCCGATGAGGGCGTAGCCACGGCCCATGACGGTGCAGCCACGGCCGATGACGGGTGTAGAGGCCGGCGCAGGCACGGCCGGTGAGGGCGCAGGTGCGCACGCGGGCGCCGCTCGCCCGGGGTCGTCGCGGGCGCCGAGCCTACGAGGCGCCGAGGACGACGTGTCTCCCGGGACCGCAGGGCAGCCGTCGCGGGGACCGGGGTCCGCTGTGACCTCACCACCGGACGGCCGGTACGGCCTGCCCACCGGACGGCCGGTACAGCCTCGCCACCGGACGGCCGGTACAGCCTCGCCACCGGGCCGGTCATCGAGCGGCCCGGGTGCCGGGGAGCGACTGTGAGGATGGCGGTTCCCCGGCGAAGCGGATGACCGTCCGGTGACCGGTCGGGGACGGAAACCGGCGGATACCTCACGGCCCCAGGGCTGCGGACGGCGACCGGTTTCCCGGAGTTACGGCTTGCGGCCCACCGCGCCGTAGCCGGGAATGACTCCGTCGTCCTGCCCGGGGACCGGTTCGCCCAGCTCCGGGTGCCACTTGTGGACCACCTCCACCCCGGGTTCGACGAGGTCGAGCCCGTGGAAGAAACGGGCGAACTCCTCGCGGGAGCGAAGTGCGAGCGTGACTCCGGCCGCCCTGAGCTTCTCGGTCGCCGCAGCGGACTCCTCCGGGGTGAAGTCGGCGGTGGCGTGGGTCATCATCAGGTAGCTGCCGGAGGGCAGGTCGGACAGCAGCCGGTCCACCAGGTCGTGCGCGCCGTCCTCGTCGGAGACGAAGTGCAGCAGCGCCACGAGGGACAAGGCGACGGGCCGGCCGAAGTCCAGGACTTTCCTGGCGCCTTCGATGATGGCGGCCGGGTCGCGCACGTCGGCCTGCAGGTACTCGGTCACGCCTTCGGGCGTGCTCCGCAGCAGGGCGGCCGCGTGAGCCAGCACGATGGGGTCGTTGTCGCAGTAGACGACGCGTGCGTCGGGCGCGACATCCTGGGCGATCTGGTGCAGGTTCGGCTCGGTCGGAATGCCCGTGCCGATGTCCAGGAACTGCCGTACGCCGTGGTGCGCCAGCCAGCGCGTGGCACGGTGCATGAACGCCCGGTTGACCCGCGCCATCACGGGCACCCTCGGCTCGAGAGCGAGCATCTGCCGGCCCATCTCCTCGTCGACGGGATAGTTGTCCTTCCCGCCGAGGTACCAGTCGTACATCCGTGCCGGGTGCGGCTTGCTCGTGTCGATGGCGACGGCGTCCGGTGCGGGGTTCTGGCCGGTCATGAGGAACTCCGTTATTCCTTGGGAAAGTCAGTGGTCAACTGAATGACAAGTCAGTGGTGCCGATGACAGTGGTGCCGAAAACGTTGTGGCGGAAGCGGTGGTGCCGATAACGGTGGTGCCGATAACAACGTCGCCGAGCGACGGGGCAGTCATGAGAGCAGGAAGTCGGCCTCCCCCGCCTTGGCCCCCTCGATGAACGCGGTCATCTCGTCGGAGGTGTAGATCAGCGCGGGCCCGTCCGGGTCGGTGGACTGGCGGACGGCGATCCGGCCGTCGGCGAGCTTCATCGCCTCCAGGCAGTTGCCGCCGTTGCCTCCGCTCCACGGCTTGTGCCAGCCCTCGCTGCCGAGTTCCCGGGCGGGCATGCCGTTGTAGACGCGTATGCGCGGCGTGATGCGGTCCATTCACAGCTCCTTGCGGAGATCCTCGAGGATCTCCTTCGTGCGTTGTGCCGTAGCGGCCTGAGCCGCCATGCGGTCCATGACCTCGAGGTGGGTCGACACCTCGTTGCGCGCGTCCAGGTAGACGGCGCCGGTCAGGTACTCGCTGTAGACCATGTCCGGCAGTTCTGACATGGCAAATCGGAACAGGACGAAGGGCCCGTACGTACCGGGGTGCGGTCCCGAGGAGAACTCGAGCACTTGCAACGTCACATGGGGCAGTTGAGTGATCTGGAGCAGCCTGTCGATCTGGGCACGCATGACCTGGGACCCGACGACCGGACGACGCAGCGCGGTCTCCTCCATCACGACCCAGATCCGGGGCGCGTCCTCCCTCGTCAGCAACGCCTGGCGCTGCATGCGCAACGCCACATGACGCTCGATGTCCTCCGGGCTGGTCTGCCCGACGGCACCGGATCTCAGGACGCCCTGGGCATAGTCCTCCGTCTGCATGATGCCGGGCACGAAGTGCGGTTCGTACTGGCGGATGAGCGCGGCAGCTCCCTCCAGGCTGACGTACATCGAGAACCAGCCCGGCAGGATGTCGTGAAACCGCTGCCACCAGCCCGGTTTATTGGCGTCCTCGGCAAGTTGGACGAAGGCCTCGGCCTCCTCGTCACTCACCCCGTACGCCTTCAGCAGCAGCTGAAGGTACGGGATCTTCAGGGCGACCTCGGCCGTTTCCATACGGCGGACGGTGGCCGGAGCGACGCGCAGAATGCGTGCGGCCTCCTCCCGCTTCAGGCCCGCGCGTTCACGGAGGTCCATTAGACGTCGGCCGAGGACGACCTGGCCGACCGTCGGTGCCGACCGCGGCTCGCTCACGTCGTGTTCCTTCCAGTCCTGATGTCTCCCGACAGCCCGGACGGCGCCGTTCGGAACCGTTCCCGGTTCACGCACGCCCGCATGCGGCTTCCATCCGTTCCCTACCAGGGCCGATCCGCCCCCCGCCAGGTCACGCTGGTCGATCGGTTCCCTACCGGATCGAACGGTTCCCAGCCGGTGCGGACACCGGACTCGGCAATCCGTGCTTCGGATCCCAACTGACCCCGCTCGGCGGGCCGTTGCGAGCAGTGTGCCATGGCCCCGCGTCGAGTCACACTGCACTCTGCAATTTTCAGAGTGACCCTTGCCAAGTGTTCACGTCACAGCGATAGTGGCAGGCGTGATTCCGTCCGCGCCGTTAGGAACAGACGCCGCCGCAGACCGGTTCGGCCCGGGCGGTGCCGCAGCGCTGCGCCCAGGCGCGGCTGCCGAGCACCGTTTCCGCTTCGAGCTGGCCGCACGTCCCGGCTCGGTCGCCCAGGCCCGGCAGTTGACCCGCTCCCGGCTCTCCGGCTGGGCGGTGTGCGACGACACGTGCGACACGGCCGCCCTGGTCGTCTCCGAGCTGGTCACCAACGCGATCGTGCACACCGCCGGCGAGTACGTCGTGTGTGAACTGCACGACAGCGGCGAGCTGGTGCGCATAGCCGTACAGGACGAGGGATGCGCTCCGGGCGAGCCGCACACCGGTCCACAGCGCCCCGACGAGGAGCACGGGAGGGGATTGCTTCTCGTCGCGGCGCTGTGCCAGGCCTGGGGAGCCCAGGAGGCGGGGCCCGGCCTGCTGGTCTGGGCCGAGCTGGCACGGGAGGCCGACCAGTCGGCGTCGGGTGAGCCCCCGCGCCACCGGCCCCGGGACCTGTCGTGTTCCGGCGACAGGTCCCGGGCGAACGAGGACACGACCGCCCGGTCCGACCTGGGCTGGGGCGCCAAGAGGCCGTCGGCGGACGGAGAGGCCCGTTCCGACTTGGGTTGGAGCGCCAGGAGGCCCCCGGCCGACGGCCGGGGTTCCGGGGCCGCGGCGGAGGCACCCTGCGGAACGGTAGCGGGAACGGGGACGGGGACCGCGTGGGAGTGAGGGGTACGGGAGCCGCAGGACACGGAACCGCACCGGTTCTGGCCCTGGACTCGCTGGTCCGCCTGGGGCGGGCACGGCGGACGTCCGGGGCGTCGTCCAGGACACTCGCCCTCCCCGAGGACATGACGGTTCCGCTCGGCTGCGACGCGGTGACCGTGCCCGCCCTCTACGGCCCTCTGCTGCTGTCCAGACTGCCGAGCGTGGGCTGTGTGTACGCCGACCGGGCCGACTGGTGGTGGATCGTGCCGTCGGACTCCGATGTCGCACTCGCATGGCCCGTACCCGCCCGCTACTCCAGGGGAGCGCTGGTCCCGGACGCATCCGACGGCCTTGGCCTCGTCCACCGGCCGCGGGGCAGCGTGCCGTACACCCCGCCCATTCCGCTCTACCTGGCTCTGTGTCAGGTCACCGGCACGATCCCGGCCTGGTCACGGCCGCTCAGCGCCTGAGCAGACCCGTCCGGTGACCAGCCAAGGGCGACGGGTGAGGTCACTCGGCCGCGTCGGCTCCCCGCACGATCACCAGGAAGGCGTCCGTCGCGAGGTCCATGACGACCTCCGCGGGCTGCCCCTCCAGGCGGCGCGCCTGCGCGTACTCCTCCGCGGGCCACGAGCCGCGCGGTCCACCGGCGGGAAAGCGCTCCAGAACCGTTCGCCCCTTCACCCTGCACCTCCTTGCAACGCCGAGTTTCGGCGGCCGATCCCGATCGGCTCACAGAGTTAAACGCCACTCCCCGGTGAACGGATCGTGAAGTGACGGTACTGAGACGTATTTGACACGCGGTCACGGGTAAATGGTGAAAAAAGCACTGGAGTGACCGGCTTTGCCCAGGCGCAGGGGCACCTCAAGCCCCACACGTCACCGTCCGGAGGCATTGCCGGGCGCTGGCACTGCCGGCGGCGGCAGTCAGGCCGCCGTTCCTCTTGCGCCGGCGAGGGCTGCCTCGAAGAGCTCGTCGGCCGTGACGACGGCCGCGACCAGCCGGTCGGGGTCGGCCCGGAGGCCCGCCACTGTCCCGTCCAGGCCCCGCAGCCCGGCCCGCTCCAGCAGACGCTTCTCATTCGTCACCCATTCCCCGCGCGCCGCGAGCACCGCGTGCGCGGCGTGGGCGGCGGCCGTCGCAAGGGCGCCGGCGACCTCGGTGAGGCGGCCCTTCGGGGCGTGATTGGCCTTCGCGTACGCGAGTGTGGCGCGGGCCGTGCCGTGCCAGCGGTCGGCGGCGGAGGTGCGCAGCTTCTCGGGGTACGACGCGGGGCGCGTAAGGGTGCCCCGCAGTACCCGGTTGACGGCCAGTTCGGCGACCACCAGGTAGCTGGGGATGCCCGCGAGGTGGAAGAGCAGCGGCTCCACGTGGAAGCGGCCTTGCTCCGCCTCCGCCAACTGGTGTTCGACGACGTCCAGATCGCGGTAGTGGACGTCGACCCGACGCCCCTCGACGGTGAGCCAGGCGCCACCGTTGAACACGCCTCCGCCCCAGCCGCCGATCTCGGAGACTTCGCCGGGCCAGCCGATGGCCCGGAGGTCGGCGGGGTCGAATCCCGGGCCCCGGTGGTAGACGGCCAGATCCCAGTCGCTGTCCGGGCCGTGGACACCCTGCGCGCGGGAGCCGCCGAGCGCGACGGCCCGCACGGCGGGGAGCGCGGCCAGGCGGTTCGCCACGCCGTCGAGGAACGCGTCGTCGTCCATGGTCACGCGCAGGCCCCCTCAAGGGCCGGGTCGCTCGCCGTCTCTGCCCTGAGCGCGGTCACCCGGTCACCTCAGGTTCCATGAACTCGTGCAAAGGCCAGTTCACTGACGGCGCGTCAGCACAACGAACCCCAGATCGCCGACCGTCCGTCCGCCCGTCCATCCGTCCGCCTGTCCGCCCGTCCGCCCGTCCGCCCGTCCACCCGTCTGCCCGTCCACCCGTACGTCCATCGGCCCGTCCGGTCCCATACGGGGACCGAGAATACGGATGCGCGGGCCGTTCCGTCCCTGCATTATCGGCGGGTCGGCGTTCGGACCGGCGCGTGGCCGGGCCGAAACGAGGGTCGTTTGCGGGAGGTCCCATGCTGAAGCGCGTCACTGTGCCCACCCTGTTCCCGCCACCCCGCTACGCGCACGGGTCGGTCGTCGAAGCGGGGAACCGGCTGGCGTTCCTGGCCGGGTCCGTGCCACTCGACGCCGAGGGGAAGCTCGTCGGCGAGGGCGACCCCGTCCGGCAGGCGCACCAGGTGCTCGCCAACCTCGATGAGCAACTGCGCGCGGTAGGCAGCGACCTGGAGCACGTGGTGTCCACGGACGTGTACGTCGTGAGCAGTGAGCCGGCGGTGCTCTCCGCCGTCTGGGACGTGGTCGAGGCGTCGGGGCTCAGCGCCGGGCCGCATTCGTCGACGCTGATCGGGGTGACCTGCCTCGGCTACACCGGCCAGCTCGTCGAGATCACCGCGACGGCCGTGGTTCCCGCCGACCAGCGTGAGGAGGCCTAGCCTCGGCCCGGCGGGCCAGACCGGCTGGGCCGGGCGAGCTACGTTCCGGTCGGCAGCTCGGCCGCCCGCGCCGCCGTACGCAGCACGTCCCGCAGCATCTCAGGGGTGAGCCGTCCCGTGAACGTGTTGCGCTGGCTGACGTGGAAGCAGCCGAAGACCTCCAGCCCGTCCAGCGACACCCGGGTCCCGTGCCCGAAGGCGGGCCTCGGCCTGGGCACCGCCCAGCCGGCCTCGGCGAGCGCGGTGAGCGCGGCCTGCCAGCCGAAGGCACCGAGCGCGACCACGGACCGCAGGGACGGGCGCAGCAGCCGCAGCTCCTGGACGAGCCAGGGCCGGCAGGTGTCCCGCTCCTCGGGGGTCGGCTTGTTGGCCGGCGGGGCGCAGTGCACGGGCGCGGTGACGCGTACGCCGTAGAGCTCCAGCCCGTCGTCGGCGGACAGGGACGTGGGCTGCGACGCCAGCCCGACGGCGTGCAGAGCCGCGTACAGCACGTCCCCGGACCGGTCGCCGGTGAACATCCGTCCGGTCCGGTTCCCGCCGTGCGCCGCGGGTGCGAGCCCTACGACGAGCATCTTCGCGTCGGGCGGCCCGAAGCCCGGTACCGGCCTCCCCCAGTACGTCCAGTCGGCGAACGCGGCGCGCTTGGTAAGGGCCACCTCCTCACGCCAGGCGACCAGGCGGGGGCAGGCACGGCATCCGGTGATCCGTTCGTCCAGCCTGGCAAGGCTGCTGCTGTCCATGCCTCCACGGTAGGACCGTGGAGCGAGGGCGCTTGCGGTCGGGGCCCGGTGCCCCGGGAAAAGGCTTCGGGCGCACGCGGCTCGGCGACTAAGGTCGGGGACATGGCTTCCGAAGGCGCGGTCGAAGGCGCGGACGACGAGAGGACGGGCGGGACCGAGGGAACCCGCGCGGCGGCGATGGACCAGGAGTCCGGGGCGCGCCGGGGCGGTGAGACGGGCCCCGGGGAATCCGGTGCGGGCGCGCCGGACCCCGAGGGGGCCGCCCAGGCCCTGGACCCGAAGACCGCCGCCGCGGTGGCCACCGCCGAGGCGGCCGGCCCGCAGCACGGCGAGAGCGTGCGCATCGACAGCTGGATCTGGTCCGTGCGGCTGGTCAAGACCCGCTCGGCCGGCGCCTCCGCGTGCCGGGGCGGACACGTCCGGGTCAACGGTGAGCGTGTGAAGCCCGCGCACTCCGTGCGGATCGGTGACGAGGTACGGCTGCGGCACGAGGGCCGGGAGCGGGTCGTCGTCGTGAAGCGACTGATCCGCAAGCGGGTGGGTGCCCCGGTGGCGGTCCAGTGCTACATCGACAACAGCCCGCCTCCGCCGCCCCGCGAGGCGGTGACCCCGGCGGGCATCCGCGACCGCGGCGCCGGCCGCCCCACCAAACGTGACCGCCGCGAGATGGAACGCCTGCGCGGTCTGGGCGCGGCGCCGGGCAGCCCGTACGGCGGCTACGCCGAAGCCCTCGACGCCGGAAGCCGGGCCGAGGGCCGGGGCCAGTCCGCGGGCCGGGGCCAGGCCGGTGACCAGGAACGGACCGGAGGCCAGGGCGGGTCCGGTGACCGGAACCGGCCCCAGGGGCGTAGCGGCGCCGGGAGCCGCTGAGCGCGAGGCGGGCCGGCCCGTTCGGACGACCCGCCGCGCGCCGTCCCCCGCTCCCCCCAGTCCTGCGGTCTCTACGGCTCAGCGGCCCCCGCGACGGCGTACCGCGAAGGCGGTCACGCCCGGCGGCGTACCAGGCGGACCAGCTCCGCGGTGCGGTGGCGGCGGGCCCAGGCGATCACGGTCAGCGGGACGATCAGGATCAGCGGGGTCGCGGCGTACTGCCCGTCGAAGACCGTGAGCTGAACGGCGAAGGCGCCGGCCATCAGTCCGCAGAGCGCCATGGCCGCGACCGACGACAGCAGGGGGACGAGCAGCGCGACGGCCCCGGCGAGCTCCAGTGCGCCGATGGCGTACATCCCCGTGCTCCCCCAGCCGATCCTGTCGAAGGACTCGACGGCCGATGAGTGCGCGATGAGCTTGGGCAGCGCGCTCGCGAGGCCGTAGAAGAGCGCCAGGACGATCTGGAGGGCGCGCAGGGAGATCTCGGCGCGACGGCTCCGGCCTCGGCTCACCGACGGGGCAGCGGACGCGGGACGGGATGCGGGGACAGAGGTGGTGCGCGGGGCGGGGGCGGCGGTCTCGGACATGAAGTTCTCCCGGATGTGAGGAGCCGGTGCACGGTGTTGTCAGTGAGGCAGACCCGTGGACCCTGCGAAACTCATCGCTCCCGGGCCGACCGCCACGCCTGCCTCACTCTCGCTCCCGGTCCGACCGCCGCGCCTCTCTCATAGAGCTCACAGCCCTCACAGCTCTTACATCTCTCACAGCGCAAACCAGCCGTGCCGCGTGTACCAGTGCCCGCCCCCGCGCAGGTGGTCCGCCACCGCTCGCTCGACCGGTGTGCGTCGCGGCAGCCCCTCCAGCGGCAGATCGGGGTCGCCGAAGACGAAGCCGACCGGCACGCTGTCGTCCGGTGTCGCTTCCTCGTACGTGAGCTCGAAGCGGTCCTGGAAACGGATGATGTTGGAGTCGGCTGGCAGATACCGCTTGAGCTGCGCGTCCAGCAACCACGAGTGGCACACGGCGATCTGGTGGCGCTCGTCGGGGTAGTGCCGGGCGAAGAACTCCCGCGCGAGGGCGAGGGACCGCTCGCATGCGGACGGTGACAACGGGCCCCGGAAGTCGGGTATGTGCAGGCTGAGGCAGGGGTCGCCGGGTCCCAGGCCGTGGCCCGCCGCCGCGACGGCCCGGCCCGTGCGCTCGCCCAGCCGTCCACGCTGGAACTGCAACCGACCCAGCTGGAAGAGCTCCCCGTGGAAGTGCAGCGCCGGCCACCACGGAAACAGCAGCCCGCCGGTGCCGCGCCGCCTGCGATGCACCGCGACCTGGCGCCCGAGGTCCGCCAGCGTGCGGCGGGTCACCGCGCCCGGAACACCGCGCTCCCTGTGATACGCGCGCACATACGGGAGGGACGCGACGAAGACGTACAGATGGAAGTACCGCCCGAGCTCCCCGGCCGAGTCCGGGAACGGCGGCGGCTCGCAGGCTTTTCCGATCTCCCCCATGTCGCGTACGAAACGGGTCACACACCGTGCCAGCAGCGTCATCGCCTCCGGGTCCCGACCCAGCCGGGCGCGCAGCGCGACGAGTTCGTTGACGTCCTCGTGGGGTACGGCCAGATCGAGCAGGATGTCGGGCAGCTCGTCCGCGTCGGGCAGGGTGACGGCCACGCCCGCGTGGTCCTCGCGCTCCAGGTCCTTCAGCCACTCGGCGAGCCTCGCGTCCGCTCGCACCGCCTCCAGCAGCACCATCGCCTCCCCGGATGGCCCGGCCGCGCCCCCGCGACATTCGATTCCGGTCGCCGTTCCATGGTGAATGTGCCCCACGAAGGGTACGCGTCCGGTCAGGAGTGATGAGAGTGATGCGTACGGGCAGTGAACCGACGACGGCGCGCAGTGCGCTGCGGATGCGGTTCTGGCTGAGCCTGTGGGGTCTGGTGTGGGCGACCCTCGGAGTGGTCCTCTTCTCGCTCGTGGGGCGGCCGGGATGGGCGGCCGCGTGCGGTGTGCTGTGGCTGGTGATCAGCGCGGACATGGCCGTCATCGTGCGGCGCATCAGGCAGGGGGCCCACTGGCAGCCGGGCCGTGACGTCCCGCCGTATCCGCCGCCGGACCGCCGCCGGTGACGGCCCTCGCGCTCCCGAAGTCGTCCGGGCTACGAGTCGAAGCGCGCCGCCTTCAGATACTGCGGGTTCGGGTCCAGCGCGGCAGCCAGCCGGAAGTGCCGCTTCGCTTGCTCGTGCCGCGCCTGACGCTCGTAGGTGCGGGCCAGCGCGAAGTGCGCGAACGCGTTGTCCGGCTCACGCTCCAGCACGATGCTGAACTCCAGCTCGGCGGGGCGCAGTTGCGCGGCAGCGAAGAAGGCACGGGCGCGAAGCAGGCGCGCGGCCGTGTTCTCGGGGTGCGCGGCGATCACACCGTCCAGCAACTTGACCGCGCCCCGTGGGTCCCGTGCTGCGAGCAACTGCTCGGCGGCACGGAAGTCGATCACAAGCGTCTCCGGGGTCCGTCCGGTCGGATCGCTGGTCTCGGGCACGGCTGATTCCTTCCCTCACTGCACCGCTTCAACGCTCCCCAAGACGGCCGCTATTCCGGAGAGCGCCCCGCCCTGCGTACGAGATCCGCCCATACGTCCCTTACGCGCCCTCGCAGCTGCTCCAGGGGGACGTCGTTGTCGATGACGATGTCCGCGATCTCCAGGCGCTTCTCGCGCGGCGCCTGGGCGGCCATTCTTGCCCGGGCGTCGTCCTCCGTCATGCCGCGCAGGCGCACGAGCCGGTCGAGCTGGGTCGCCGGGCTTGCGTCGACGACGACCACCACGTCGTAGAGCGGAGCGAGTCCGTTCTCCGCGAGAAGGGGCACGTCGTGGACGACCACGGCGTCCTCGGGGGCGGCGGTCTCCAGTTCGCGGGAGCGGGCGCCGACCAGGGGGTGCACGATCGAGTTGAGAACGGCGAGCTTGTGGGGATCGGAGAAGACGAGGGAGCCCAGCCTGGGGCGGTCCAGGCTCCGGTCCGCGGTGAGGATGTCGTCCCCGAAGGCCTCGACGACCGCCGCGAGCCCGGGAGTGCCGGGTGCGACGACCTCGCGCGCGATGCGGTCCGCGTCGATCAGCACGGCCCCGCACTCCACGAGCAGCCGCGACACCTCGCTCTTGCCGGCGCCGATACCGCCGGTCAGACCCACCTTCAGCATGCCGGGAAGCCTACGGCCTGCCACTGACAGTCGCGGTGGCAGGCCGTAGGCTTCAGGCCTCGCCCTCGCGCTCCGCAAGAAAACGCTCGAATTCCTGGCCGATCTCGTCCGCGGACGGGATGTCGACGGGCTCCGCGAGCATATTGCCGCGCGACTCGGCACCGGCAGCAGCGTCGTACTGGTGCTCGAGCCCCTGGACGAGGGCGACCAGTTCCTCGTCGCCCTCCTGGATCTGGCGTTCGATCTCCGTCTGCGTGCGGTGCGCGTCCGCGCGCAGACCGTGCGCGATCCCCGGGAGGACGAGACCCGTCGCGGCCGTGATGGCCTCGAGAACCGTCAGCGCGGCGTCCGGGTACGGGGAACGGGCGATGTAGTGGGGGACGTGCGCGGCGACGCCCAAGACGTCGTGTCCGGCCTCCATGAGCCGGTATTCGACCAGGGACTCGGCACTGCCGGGGACCTGCGCCTCGTCGAAGGGGCTGCGGTGGCCCGGCACGAGGTCGGTGCGGTTGCCGTGCGGGGTGAGACCCACCGGACGGGTGTGCGGCACGCCCATGGGGATGCCGTGGAAGTTCACGGCCAGACGGACGCCGAGCCGCTCCACGATCTGCCGGACGGCCGCGGCGAACCGCTCCCACTCCACGTCCGGTTCGGGGCCGGACAGCAACAGGAAGGGCGCCCCGGTGGCGTCCTGGACGAGGCGTACCTCGATGGCCGGGACCTCGTAACCGGTCCAGCGGTCCCGCTTGAAGGTGAGCAGCGGGCGGCGGGCGCGGTAGTCCACGAGCCGGTCGTGGTCGAAGCGGGCCACGACCTGGTGGGGCAGCGAGTCGAGGAGCCGGTCGACGATCTGGTCGCCGGTCTCGCCCGCGTCGATGTATCCGTCGAAGTGGTAGAGCATGACCAGGCCCGCCGACTCCTGGGCGAGCGCCATGTCGACGACGGCCAGCCCCTTCGGCTCCCATGCGTACAAACCCTGCGGATCAAGCACTGTGGACCGCTCCTCCTCGTGTCTCTCCGGCACAACACGCCCTGGGGCGCGGGCATTCCCGGCCCCCGGCCCTTTCGCCTGTCCCCTCTGCGGGTCCGGACGGTCGCCGCCGGGCTACGAGACCGGTTCGCGCGCGTGGCGGGCCCGCCGGGGTGGACTTGGGAGGCGAGTCCACCGGGGAAGCGGGCACAGGGCTGGTCACGGCCCGTCAGGTATTCGCGGATCCCGCTCCCTGTTTGGCGCGCGCATGCCCAACGGCACCGACGCACCCGTACGGCCAGGACGCGCCCTCACGGCCATGGAGAGGGGCAACGCACTGAGGGCCCGCCCCCCAGGTGGGGGGCGGGCCCTCAGCTATCGGCTAACGCCTAGCGGCGAGCGATCAGCTCTGGCCGCCGGCCAGCTTCTCGCGCAGGGCAGCCAGCGCCTCGTCCGACGCCAGGGCGCCGGAGGTGTCGCCACCCTCGGAGGAGTACGAACCGCCGCCCGTCGCGGCCGGAGCGGCAGCCTCGCCACCCTCGGCGGCGGCAGCGGCGTCCGCCTCGCGGGACTTGATGACCTGCTGCTGGTGCTGCTCGAAGCGCTGCTGCGCCTCGGCGTACTGGCGCTCCCACTCCTCGCGCTGCTTCTCGTAGCCCTCGAGCCAGTCGTTGGTCTCGGGGTCGAAGCCCTCGGGGTAGATGTAGTTGCCCTGGTCGTCGTACGAGGCGGCCATGCCGTACAGGGTCGGGTCGAACTCGACCGAGGCCGGGTCGGCACCGAAGGACTCGTTGGCCTGCTTCAGCGAGAGGCTGATGCGACGGCGCTCGAGGTCGATGTCGATGACCTTGACGAAGATCTCGTCGTTGACCTGGACGACCTGCTCCGGGATCTCCACGTGGCGCTCGGCCAGCTCGGAGATGTGGACCAGACCCTCGATCCCCTCGTCCACGCGGACGAACGCACCGAACGGAACCAGCTTCGTGACCTTACCGGGCACGACCTGGCCGATCTGGTGGGTGCGGGCGAACTGCTGCCACGGGTCTTCCTGGGTCGCCTTCAGCGACAGGGAGACGCGCTCGCGGTCCATGTCGACGTCGAGGACCTCGACGGTGACCTCCTGGCCGACCTCGACGACCTCGGACGGGTGGTCGATGTGCTTCCAGGACAGCTCGGAGACGTGGACCAGACCATCGACGCCACCCAGGTCCACGAAGGCACCGAAGTTGACGATCGAGGAGACCACACCGGAGCGGACCTGACCCTTCTGGAGGGTCGTGAGGAACGTCTGGCGGACCTCGGACTGGGTCTGCTCGAGCCAGGCGCGGCGGGACAGGACCACGTTGTTGCGGTTCTTGTCCAGCTCGATGATCTTCGCCTCGAGCTCCTTGCCGACGTACGGCTGGAGGTCACGGACGCGGCGCATCTCGACCAGGGAGGCCGGGAGGAAGCCGCGGAGGCCGATGTCGAGGATGAGACCACCCTTGACGACCTCGATGACGGTACCGGTGACGATGCCGTCCTCTTCCTTGATCTTCTCGATCGTGCCCCAGGCACGCTCGTACTGGGCGCGCTTCTTCGAGAGGATCAGGCGGCCTTCCTTGTCCTCCTTCTGGAGGACCAGGGCCTCGATCTCGTCGCCGACGGCCACGACCTCGTTCGGGTCGACGTCGTGCTTGATCGAGAGCTCGCGGCTCGGGATGACACCTTCGGTCTTGTAACCGATGTCGAGCAGGACCTCGTCCCGGTCGACCTTCACGATGACGCCGTCGACGATGTCGCCGTCGTTGAAGTACTTGATCGTCTCGTCGATCGCTGCGAGGAAGGCTTCCTCGTTACCGATGTCGTTGACCGCTACCTGCGGGGTGGTGGCGGTGGTCTCGGTGCTGCTCGTCATGTGGGAAAGGGCTCCGGTACGGACATTGAAGTCGTAGGTACTGCTTACGCCGGGAGCCCGTTTCGCTCTGCAGAAGCCGGACAGCCAAGGAAGCGCCACACCGGGTACAGCCTGTGGCGCCTCGACAACCGAGGGGACATACAACAGATGCGAGCGCAGCCTGCTACGTCTGAGGTGCGCAGGCCCGCAGCGCAACTTGTAGCATACGGGGGCAGCCGGGCAGGGTCAATGCGCGAAGCCGCACACCCGGGGCGGATCGCCGCATTCCCGGCACAAGACGCCGTGCGGCGCCACCCGATCACCGGACACGCCACGAGCCGCACGGGCCCGAACACCCTTTTCCGTGACACCGCCGAGGCGGGTTGGACGGAAGAGTACGACGAGGGAGCCGATCATCCAAGAGCCCGAGCAGTCCGAGCCGGAAGCCACCCGACGTGCCGCGGGTGCCACGGAGAGTTCCCGGGCCAACCGGGGCTGGTGGGACCGGAACGCGGACGAATACCAGATCGAGCACGGCACGTTCCTCGGCGACGACCGCTTCGTCTGGGGTCCCGAGGGTCTCGACGAGGTCGAGGCCGAGCTGCTCGGCCCGCCGGAGGACCTCAAGGGCAGGGACGTCCTGGAGATCGGCGCCGGCGCGGCGCAGTGCTCGCGCTGGCTGGCCGGACAGGGCGCGCGTCCGGTGGCCCTGGACCTCTCCCACCGCCAGCTCCAGCACGCCCTTCGCATCGGCGGGACCTTCCCCCTGATCCAAGCGGACGCGGCGGCACTGCCCTTCCGGGACGGCTCCTTCGACCTCGCGTGCTCCGCGTACGGCGCGATGCCGTTCGTCGCGGACCCGGTCCTGGTCCTGCGCGAGGTGCGCCGGGTGCTGCGCCCCGGCGGCCGCTTCGTCTTCTCGGTGACGCACCCGATCCGCTGGGCGTTCCCGGACGAGCCCGGTCCCGAGGGTCTGTCGGTGTCGGCCTCGTACTTCGACCGCACCCCGTACGTCGAGCAGGACGAGGACGGCCGGGCGGTCTACGTGGAGCACCACCGCACGCTGGGTGACCGGGTGCGGGACATCGCGGCGTCCGGCTTCCGGCTCGTCGATCTGGTCGAGCCGCAGTGGCCCGCCTGGAACTCGTCGGAGTGGGGCGGCTGGTCGCCGCTGCGCGGGAGCCTGATCCCGGGCACGGCGATCTTCGTGTGCGAGCGGGACTGAGGGACGGGGCGGGGCCCGGGCCCGGAGACCGGCCCGAGATCTGAGCTGGGCCGCCATGCCCCTGCGGCCCAGCTCAGGGCTCGCGCCGGGCGGTTCCGGACACTCGGCGGTGACGGCGTCCGCACGCGTGTGCGCACGGTGCGGACCGGGCAGAAACGATGAGTCGACAAGTCGCCCTCAGGGCTGCCGTCAGCGGTGCCACGCGGTGGGGGGTTGCGCGCATGAACGTCTGTCCGGTCTGCGAGCGGAGCGACAGGACCACGAAGCTCAGCGCGTACTGGAGGACGCTCCCGGCCGAGCGGCGCGCCGGGGCGCCGCACCTCGCACGGCCCGCGCTCGACGACGAGCGCTGGACGGCGCCGCTCGGACTGCTCACCCTGGGCTGTGCCCTGCTCCTGTCCGAGGCGTGGCTGGGATTCGTCGGGGTGGCCGGCGGAGGCTTCTGGCTGGTGTCGCTGCGCGACAAGGTGGCCGAGGCCGCGAAGCGGCGGGCCGACTGGCACCGTAAGCGGTTCTGCCGGCGCTGCCACCACGTCTTTCTCCCGTGACACCGGACCGGCACCGCCTGGAACACTGGTGCGGTGATCCGCCACGACGCCCTCGACCGCCTTCCCGTCCGCTCCGCCGTCCCCGCCCTTCGGGGCGCGCTCGACGAGCACGGTGCCGCGGTGCTGTGCGCGCCGCCCGGCACCGGCAAGACGACACTCGTACCGCTGGTCCTCGCCGGGCTCGTGGGCGGCGGCCCGGCGCGCCGCGTGGTCGTCGCGGAGCCGCGCCGGATCGCCGCGCGGGCCGCGGCCCGGCGGATGGCGTGGCTGCTCGGGGAGAAGCCCGGCCACAGTGTCGGGTACACCGTGCGCGGCGAGCGCGTGACGGGGAGGCACGCGCGCGTGGAGGTCGTCACGACCGGTGTGCTGCTGCAGCGCCTGCAACGGGACCAGGAACTCACGGGCGTCGATGTGGTCGTGCTCGACGAGTGCCACGAGAGGCACCTGGACGCCGACACGGCCGCCGCCTTCCTGCTCGACGTACGGCAGGCCCTGCGGCCCGAGTTGCGGCTGGTGGCGGCCTCCGCGACCACGGACGCGGAGGGCTGGGCCCGGCTGCTGGGAGGGGCTCCGGTCGTCGAGGCGGAGGGGGTGTCGCATCCCGTCGAGGTGGTGTGGGCCCCTCCCGCGCGTCCGGTACGGCCGCCGCACGGACTGCGCGTGGACCCGGCGCTGTTGGCGCATGTGACGTCGGTGGTGCGGCGGGCGCTCGCCGAGTGCGAGGGCGACGTGCTCTGCTTCCTTCCCGGGGTCGGGGAGATCGCGCGCGTGGCGGGACGCTTGGGGGACCTGGCGGGCGTCGAGGTGCTTCAGGTGCACGGGCGGGCTCCGGCGTTCGTGCAGGACGCGGTGCTGTCCCTCGGTGCCGGGCGGCGGGTGGTACTGGCGACGGCCGTGGCGGAGTCGTCGCTGACGGTGCCCGGAGTGCGGGTGGTCGTCGACTCCGGGCTCGCTCGGGAGCCGCGGGTGGACCACGCGCGCGCACTGAGCGCGCTGGCGACGGTACGGGCCTCGCAGGCGGCGGGACGGCAGCGGGCGGGCCGGGCGGGGCGTGAGGCTCCGGGCCGGGTCTACCGCTGCTGGTCCGAGGCGGAGGACGGGCGGCTGCCCCGGTTCCCCGCGCCGGAGATCAGGCTCGCCGATCTGACGGGGTTCGCGTTGCAGGCGGCGTGCTGGGGCGATCCGGACGCGTCGGGGCTGGCGCTCCTGGACGCCCCGCCGGGCGGGGCGATGGCGGCCGCGCGGTCGGTGCTGACGGCGATCGGGGCCGTGGACGGGACGGGACGGGCCACGGAACGGGGCGTGCGGATGTCCCGGCTCGGTCTGCATCCACGGCTGGCCCGGGCGCTGCTGGACGCGGCGCCGGAGGCCGGCGTGGACCGGGCCGCCGAGGTGGTCGCCCTGCTGAGCGAGGAGCCGCCGCGGGAGTACGGAGACGATCTGGCGGGTGCCTGGCGGGCGGCACGGCGCGGGAGCGACGCGTACGCGGCCCGCTGGCGGGAGGAGGTGCGCCGGCTACGGGCCGCGGTGGACGGCCTCTTCTCCGTCACCTCCCTGACGAACGGCCTCGCCGCCGGAGCGGACGGGGCCCGGCCCCGTGAGGCGGACCGGCCGGTGACGGCCCCGGACGACCGGGCGGTCGGTCTCGTCGCGGCGCTCGCCTTCCCCGAGCGTCTCGCGCGGGCCGACGGCGGTTCGTACCTCATGGTGAACGGCACCCGTGCCGAGTTGGGGGACGGGTCCGGACTGCGCGGCGCTCCCTGGCTCGCGGTCGCCGTGGCCGACCGGCCGGTGGGCCACGTCCACGCGCGCGTGGGGCTCGCCGCGGTGGTGAACGAGGACGTGGCACGGCGGGCCGCCGCCACCCTGCACACCGAGGCCGAGGAGGTCCGCTGGGCCGAGAGGGACGTCGTGGCCCGGAGTGTCGAACGACTAGGCGCCGTCGAGCTGACGGTGCGGCCCCTGCGGGACCCGGCCCCCGACCTCGTTCGGGAGGCCCTTCTGACCGGACTGCGGGAGGAGGGGTTCGGTCTGTTGCGATGGCCGCCGGGGGCTCTCGTCCTTCGGCAGCGGCTCGCCTTCCTGCGGCGTCACCTGGACGATCCCTGGCCGGACGTCTCCGACGAGGCTCTTCACGCGCGCGTGGAGGAGTGGCTGGAGCCCGAGCTGAGCCGTGCCCGGCGACACGCCGACCTCGCGCGCATCGACGCGGGGCAGGCCCTGACCCGGCTGCTGCCCTGGTCCACCGGGGACGCGGCCCGGCTCGACGAGCTGGCGCCCGAGCGGATCACCGTCCCGAGCGGGTCCGCCGTCCGCATCGACTACGCCGACCCCGAGCGGCCCGTCCTCGCGGTCAAGCTCCAGGAGATGTTCGGGCTCCAGGAGTCGCCCGCGATCGCCGGCGTGCCGGTGCTGGTGCATCTGCTGTCCCCCGCCGGGCGGCCCGTCGCCGTCACCGCCGATCTCGCCTCCTTCTGGCGGGAGGGTTACCGGGCCGTACGGGCCGAGCTGCGGGGCCGGTACCCCAAGCACCCCTGGCCCGAGGACCCCTCCTGCGCGGAGCCGACCCGGCACACCGGCGCGCGGCTCAGGCGGTGACGGGGTCGGGCTCGGCAGTCTCGACGGGCGCCGGGCCGTCCGGGCGGCGGCCGTGCACCTCCAGGAAGAGGGACATGGTTCGCGGGGACCCTGGCCACGCGCGGGACGACGTACGAGCGCAGCAGCGGGCACAGCGCCGTGAAGAGCACGGCGAGGGCGAGCAGGATCAGTCCGACCTTGCGTCGCCTCCCCCGGGTTGTACTGATAGGCCGTCAGGTCAGGCGCCGTGGCAACGGGCGCGCGAGAGGAGAGCACGTCGCGCGCGAGGCGGCGGCGCCCCCGCGCGGTGCAGGGACGCCGCCGTCGTAAGCGGGCCGGTGCGGGCCTACGCGGTGGGGCTCGGCGACGGGCTGCCCGAGGAGGTCGGGCTGGGCGACGGGGTTGCCGCCGCGACGTCCAGCTGGACCGTGAGGGTCGCGCCGCCCGCGGTGGTGACACGGAGCAGGAAGGTGCCCGTGGTGTCGTCGGCGTACAGCTTCGGGAGCTTGAGCAGACCGTGCGCGTCGGTGTGCAGGCCCGTGAGGGTGCGTACGGTCTTGCCGTCGGCGTCCTTGAAGTAGGGGCCCTTGTCGTTCTCGGTCTGGTCGTCGGCCGACTTCACGAGAGTCGCGGTGGCCGCGACACCGTCCGCGACGGCGCCCTTGTACGTGGCCTTCACCTCGACCTGGTCCGCGAACTCGCCTCCCGGGGTGCAGGTCGGCGCGGTGTCGCTGGTTCGGGCGAGGGCGTCGGCCTGGCGTTCGGTGACGGTGGCCGTGAACCCGGCGGTGACCTTGCGGCCCACGAGGAGGGCGCGGACCGTGAACGCACCCGTCTTTTGCCCCGCGACGAGCGCCGGTGCGGTGGCCTTGCCCGAACCGTCGGTGACGACCGTCGCCACGGTCTCGCCGCCCGCGAACGCGGCGTCCGTGTTACCCGAGATCGTGAACCGCACGCGGACCTTCGGCACCGCCTTGCCGGCCTTGGTCACGGCCGTCACCGCGATCTTCCGGTCGAACGTGTCGCCCGTCCGGGCCGACAGCCGGCCGGCACCGGCGTCCGCCAGGCGGTCCACCGTGTCGCTCGCGGTGGGCGGCTTGGGGTTCGGCGTACCCGGCGTCGACGGGTCCGGAGACGGGCTGGTGCCGCCGGGCGTGTGGGTGCCGGGCTTGTCGGTACCGGGCGTGTGGGTGCCGGGCTTGTCAGTACCGGGCGTGTGGGTGCCGGGCTTGTCAGTACCGGGCTTCTGGGGCCCCGGCGACTTGGTGCCGCGGCTCCCGCCGGAGTTGCCGTCGCTACGGTGCCCGGGCACCGCCCCCTTGCCGTCGGGGATCGAGTGGGTGCCCTTGCGGTAGTACTCGTACCAGGACAGAACGGTGTTCAGATAGTCCTGCGAGGCGTTGTAGCCGAGGATCGCCGCGTTCATGTCGGACTGGACCGACAGGTCGCGGCCGGAGCGGCACAGGTAGTGACCGGCGGCGAGGGCGGCGTCGTAGATGTTGTTGGGGTCCTTGGCACCGTCGCCGTTGCCGTCACGACCCGCCCATGCCCAGGTCGAGGGGATGAACTGCATCGGGCCGACGGCGCGGTCGTAGGTGGTGTCGCCGTCGTAGGCACCGTGGTCGGTGTCCTTGATGTTCGCGAAGCCGTTGCCGTCCAGGAGCGGGCCGAGGATCTTCGAGTACGTCGTGCCGTCCGCGTCGACCTGGCCGCCACGGGCCTGTCCGGACTCGACCTTGCCGATGGCGGCGAGCAGTTGCCAGGGCAGGTTGCAGCCGGGCTTGGACCGCTGGAGCTCCGAGGCCGCCTTCTTGTAGGCCTCCAGGACGGTGGCCGGTATGCCCGCCTCGGCGGCTCCCACGCCGCCGGCGGGGGTGGGGCCTACGGCCGGGCCGGCGGACTCGGTGGGGCTGTTAAGCGGCGGGAGGTCCGTGTAGTAGCCGCCGTTGCCGGTGGCGGTGCCGTGATCGCCGCCGACGGCGGGGACGTCGGCCTCGGGCGTGGCCTGCGCTCCGGTGGTCTGTCTGCCCTGGTCGTCGGTGGTCACTCCCGGAGCCTGGGACGCCGCCAGAGCCGCGACCGCGGCCGCGGCCACAGCCGTGGTGGCCGCTCCCTTGCGCAGCCTCCTGCCGAAATGCGCCGCCATTGAGTGAACCCCTCCCGTCGACGACCCTTGTGTAGGGGTGCGCCCTTTATGTGCGCCGCCGCGCTCCCCGGCACGGCGACCAAGTGACCCTACGACAACTTCCGTCGACCCGACACCCGTTGATGCCCGGTTTTCACCAGTTGGCCATGCGCCCTTGGCCTGGACACAGGCGCGGGGCGGATCACCTCACCCGTTTCATGCGTCCCTCATACTGGAGGTCTGTGATCGCCGGGTGGTTGTGCCCGGTCAACGTCTGCCGAGGGAGCCGAATTGCCGTTCACCCTCAGCCATGCCGCGGCCGTGCTGCCCGCCGTGCGCGCGGACGGGTCCGGGCGCGGACGACTGGTGCCCTCGGTTCTCGTCGCGGGCTCCTTCGCACCCGACATGACGTACTTCGCGGCGAGCGCGGCGTCCGGAGCCATGGACTTCGGTGCCGTCACCCACTCCTTCGCCGGGGTGTTCACGGTGGACGTGCTGATCGCGTGGGCCCTGGTGGGAGCGTGGCTGCTGCTGCGGGAACCGGTGGTGGCACTCCTGCCGCGGTCGGCGCAGGGGCGGGTGGCGGCCCTGGTGCGCTGTGGCACACCGCTGCGTAAGGTCTCGCCTCCGTTGGTACTCCGGTGGTACGTCTCGGCGGTGCTGGGTGCGCTGACCCATGTCGTGTGGGATGCGTTCACCCATCTCGACCGGTGGGGGGTGCGGTTGTTTCCGGTGCTGGGGAGGCCGTTCTCCGGAGTACCGCTGTACACGTACCTGCAATACGGCAGTTCCGCGGGGGCGGCGGTGGTGATCGCGGTGGCCGTGACGGTCCTGCTGCGGCGGATGCCGGCCGGTCCGGCCACGGGGTCGAGGGTGCCGCTGCTGTCCCGGGCCGACCGGTGGCTGGCCGGTGCGGTGATCGGCGGATGCGCGACGGTGGGCGCGGTGCGGCGGGCGTCCCGGTGGTGGGCCTACTGGGGGGCGACCGCGAAGCCGTGGGATGTGATCCCCCCGGTGTGCTTCGGGGCGGGCGCCGGGCTCGCCGTCGGGCTGGCGCTGTATGTGGCCGGGGTCAGGGCATTGCGTCCGGCCGCCGCCGACCCGTCCGCCCCGCGACCGGAACCGACCCGGCCGACGTCCCGCTGACCTCGTCCCCCGTACCCCGCGCCGCGCCCGGCGTCCTCGGGCCGGTCCGCTTTGGGGGTCCTTGCACCATGGGCTTAGTGCAAGGACCCCTTAGTGCGCCGCCGACTCCCAGTCCGCCCCGTCTCCCACCGAGACATCCAGCGGTGCCCGCAGCTGAACCGCACCCGCCATCTCCCGGCGGACCAGCTCCTCCGCCTTCTGGCGCTCGCCGGGAGCGATCTCCAGGACGATTTCGTCGTGGACCTGGAGGAGCATGCGGGAGTGGAGGCCGGCGTCGCGCAGGGCCCGGTCCACGTGCAGCATGGCCATCTTGACGATGTCCGCCGCCGTGCCCTGGATCGGAGCGTTCAGCGCCATGCGTTCCGCCATTTCCCGGCGCTGACGGTTGTCGCTGTTCAGGTCGGGGAGGTACCGCCGCCGGCCGAAGAGCGTCTCGGTGTAGCCGGTGGCCCGTGCCTCGTCCACCACACGGCGCAGATAGTCCCGCACCCCGCCGAAGCGCTCGAAGTACGTGTCCATCAGGGCCCGGGCCTCCGCGGCCTCGATGTTCAGCTGCTGGGACAGGCCGAATGCCGACAGACCGTACGCCAGGCCGTACGACATGGCCTTGATCTTGCGGCGCATCTCCGCGTCCACCGCGTCGCGGGCCACACCGAACACCTGGGAGGCCACCGTGGTGTGCAGGTCCTCCCCGGAGGTGAACGCCTGGATCAGCCCCTCGTCCTCCGACAGGTGCGCCATCACGCGCAGCTCGATTTGGCTGTAGTCCGCCGTCATCAGGGACTCGAAGCCCTCGCCCACCACGAAGCCGCGGCGGATCGCCCTGCCCTCGTCCGTGCGGACCGGGATGTTCTGAAGGTTCGGGTCGGTCGACGACAGGCGGCCGGTCGCCGCGACCGTCTGGTTGAACGTGGTGTGGATCCGGCCGTCCGCCGCGATCGTCTTGATCAGGCCCTCGACGGTCACGCGCAGCTTCGCCTGCTCACGGTGACGCAGCATGACTACCGGCAGCTCGTTGTCGGTCTGGGTGGCGAGCCACGCCAGCGCGTCGGCGTCCGTCGTGTAGCCCGTCTTGGTCTTCTTCGTCCTGGGCAGGCCCAGCTCTCCGAAGAGGACCTCCTGGAGCTGCTTGGGCGAGCCCAGGTTGAACTCATGCCCCGCCGCCGCGTGCGCCTCCTTCACCGCCTGCTGGGTGGCGCCCGCGAACAGCTGCTCCATGGCCTCCAGATGCGTGCGGTCCGCCGCGATGCCGTACCGCTCCATACGGGCGAGCAGAGCGGAGACGGGCAGCTCCATGTCGCGCAGCAGGTCCGCCGCACCGACCTCCCGCAGCTTCTCCTCGAATGCCTCGCCGAGGTCGAGGATCGCGCGCGCCTGGATCATCAGCGCCTCGGCCTCGGCACCCTCGTCGGCGCCGAACGCGAGCTGACCGTCCGCCGTGGCCGCGGGTGCCAGCTCCCGCCCGAGGTACTCCAGCGACAGCGCGTCCAGCGCGAAGGAACGGCGGCCCGGCTTGACCAGGTACGCGGCGAGCGCCGTGTCCATGGTCACGCCCTCCAGGGACCAGCCGTGCTCGGGGAAGACACGCATCGCGCCCTTGGCGTTGTGCAGCACCTTGGGCCTGGCCGGGTCGGAGAGCCACTGCGCGAACGCCTTCTCGTCCGTCTCGTCCAGCTGCGTCGGGTCGAACCACGCCGCCGCCCCGTCGGCCGCGGCCAGCGCGATCTCCGCCACCGCGCCCACGCCGAGGCCCCATGAGTCGACCGTGGCCAGGCCGAGGAGCTGGTCGCCGTGCTCGGAGAGCCACGGCTTCAGCTCGCCCGCGCCCAGCACCGCGCCGTCCAGTTCGACGCCGTGCGCCTGGACCGGCGTCGTCTCGGCCTCCTGGGCCCCGGGGTCGACGGCGAAGAGCCGCTCGCGCAGCGAGGGGTTCCTGATCTCCAGGGTGTCCAGGATCATCGCGACGGCCTTGCGGTCGTAGGGGGCCCGCTCGAGGTCGGCGACCGCCTTCGTCAGCTCGACCCGCCGCTCCAGCTCCGTGAGCCGGCGGTTCAGCTTCACCGACTCCAGGTGGTCGCGCAGATTCTGCCCTGCCTTGCCCTTGACCTCGTCGACGCGCTCCACCAGCTCCGCGAACGAGCCGAACTGGTTGATCCACTTCGCGGCCGTCTTCTCGCCGACGCCCGGAATGCCCGGAAGGTTGTCCGACGGGTCGCCGCGCAGCGCCGCGAAGTCCGGATACTGCGCCGGCGTCAGTCCGTACTTCTCGACGACCTTCTCCGGAGTGAACCGGGTCAGCTCGGAGACGCCCTTCGTCGGGTAGAGCACCGTGGTGTGCTCGGAGACCAGCTGGAAGGAGTCCCGGTCCCCGGTGACGATCAGCACCTCGAAGCCCTCGGCCTCGGCCTGGGTGGCGAGCGTGGCGATGACGTCGTCCGCCTCGTACCCCTCGACGGCGAAGCGGTGGGCGTGCATCGCGTCCAGCAGCTCGCCGATCAGCTCGACCTGGCCCTTGAACTCGTCCGGGGTCTTCGACCGGTTCGCCTTGTACTCCGTGAACTCCTCGGAGCGCCAGGTCTTGCGGGAGACGTCGAACGCCACCGCGAAGTGCGTGGGCGCCTCGTCGCGCAGCGTGTTCGCCAGCATCGACGTGAAGCCGTAGATCGCGTTCGTCGGCTGGCCCGTCGCGGTCGTGAAGTTCTCCGCGGGCAGCGCGAAGAACGCGCGGTAGGCCAGTGAGTGCCCATCCATGAGCATCAGCCGGGGACGGCCGCCGCCGGAGGTCTTCTCGGTCTTCTTCGATGCTGTTTCTGCCACGCCCCCGATCCTGCCACGCTCCACTGACACTCGGCCCCGCCCGGGCCACCGGGGGCCCGGCGGTGCGGGGGCCGGTTCGGGGGCCCGGCGGTGCGGGGCCGGCCGGTTCGGCGGCCCGGCCGCGGGAGCCCCGCCGTGCCGAAGCGCCACGGCGGCGCACCGCGGTGGGCCGCCGTGACCGCACGGTCTCACCGACCGCGTGCTCCGGGCGACGAAGCGTCGCCCGGCGGCGCGCCACCGTGGCACAGCGCACAGCGCTGTTCCGCCGGTGACCGGACGTGATCGTTGTCAGCGGCACGTGCGAGGATCGGAGACGTACCTCACAAGGCAGGTGTACGCGAAGGGGAGGGCCCAGATGGCCAGCAAGCCGCCCACGGGGGACCCGGTTCAGGACGCGCCGCAGGTCGGCGCGCCGAAGCACGCGGCAGCGGGGCTGCCCGCCATCGGACACACCCTGCGCATCGCCCAGCAGCAGATGGGCGTGCGGCGCACCGCGCTCACCCTCCTCCGCGTCAACCAGAAGGACGGCTTCGACTGCCCGGGCTGTGCCTGGCCCGAGCCCGACCACCGGCACACGGCGGAGTTCTGTGAGAACGGCGCGAAGGCGGTCGCGGAGGAGGCCACCCTGCGCCGGGTCACCCCGGAGTTCTTCGCCGCGCATCCCGTGGCCGACCTCGCGACCCGCAGCGGCTACTGGCTGGGCCAGCAGGGCCGGCTGACGCACCCCGTGTACCTCCCCGAAGGGGGCGACCGCTACGAGCCGGTCACCTGGGAGCGCGCCTTCGACATAGTCGCCGAGGAGATCGCCGCGCTGGACTCCCCGGACGAGGCCGTCTTCTACACCTCGGGCCGCACCAGCAACGAGGCCGCGTTCCTCTACCAGCTCTTCGCCCGCGAGCTGGGCACCAACAACCTGCCCGACTGCTCCAACATGTGCCATGAGTCGTCCGGCTCCGCGCTCTCCGAGACGATCGGCATCGGCAAGGGCAGCGTGCTGCTCGAGGACCTCTACAAGGCGGACCTGATCATCGTCGCCGGGCAGAACCCCGGCACCAACCACCCGCGCATGCTCTCGGCCCTGGAGAAGGCCAAGGCGAACGGGGCGAGGATCATCAGCGTCAACCCGCTGCCCGAGGCGGGCCTGGAGCGCTTCAAGAATCCGCAGACCCCCCAGGGCGTGCTCAGGGGTGCCGCCCTGACCGACCTGTTCCTGCAGATCCGCATCGGCGGCGACCAGGCCCTGTTCCGTCTCCTCAACAAGCTGGTCCTGGAGACGGAGGGAGCGGTCGACGAGGAGTTCGTGCGCGAGCACACCCACGGCTTCGAGGAGTTCGCCGAGGCGGCCCGCACCGCCGACTGGGACGAGACGCTGACCGCGACCGGTCTCACCCGCGCCGAGATCGACCAGGCCCTGCGGATGGTCCTCGCCTCGCAGCGCACCATCGTCTGCTGGGCCATGGGTCTCACCCAGCACAAGCACGCCGTGCCCACCATCCGCGAGGTGGTCAACTTCCTGCTGCTGCGCGGCAACATCGGCCGCCCCGGCGCGGGCGTGTGCCCGGTGCGCGGTCACTCGAACGTGCAGGGCGACCGCACCATGGGCATCTTCGAGCGGCCGGCGCCCGCCTTCCTGGCCGCCCTGGAGAGGGAGTTCGGGTTCGCGCCGCCGCGCGAGCACGGCTACGACGTCGTACGGGCCATCCGCGCGCTGCGGGACGGCGAGGCGAAGGTCTTCTTCGCGATGGGCGGCAACTTCGTGTCCGCGTCGCCCGACACCGAGGTGACCGAGGCGGCCATGCGCCGGGCCCGTCTCACCGTGCACGTGTCGACGAAGCTGAACCGCTCGCACACCGTCACCGGCGCGCGTGCCCTGATCCTGCCCACCCTGGGCCGCACCGAGCGCGATCTGCAGGGCGGCGGCGAGCAGTTCGTGACCGTCGAGGACTCCATGGGCATGGTGCACGCCTCCCGTGGCCGTCTGGAACCGGCGAGCCCGCACCTGCTCTCCGAGCCCGCCATCGTCTGCCGCCTCGCCCGTCGTGTGCTCGGCGACGGCAGCAAGGTGCCATGGGAGGAGTTCGAGAAGGACTACGCAACCATCCGCGACCGCATCGCCCGTGTGATCCCCGGTTTCGAGGACTTCAACGCGCGCGTGGCCCGCCCCGGCGGCTTCGCGCTCCCCCACGCGCCGCGTGACGAGCGCCGCTTCCCCACCGCCACCGGCAAGGCCAACTTCACGGCGGCCCCCGTGGAGTACCCGAGGCTGCCCGAGGGCCGGCTGCTGTTGCAGACCCTGCGCTCGCACGACCAGTACAACACCACGATCTACGGCCTCGACGACCGCTACCGGGGCATCACCAACGGCCGCCGGGTGGTGCTGGTGAACCCGGAGGACGCACGGGCCCTGGGCGCGGCGGACGGGTCGTACGTCGACCTGGTGAGCGAGTGGAAGGACGGCGTCGAACGGCGCGCCCCCGGCTTCCGCGTGGTGCACTACCCCACGGCCCGTGGCTGCGCGGCCGCCTACTACCCGGAGACCAACGTCCTGGTTCCGCTGGACGCCACCGCCGACACCAGCAACACCCCCGCGAGCAAGTCCGTCGTGGTGCGCCTGGAACAATCGGCGACCGACTGAGCGTTTGCTCAGCGACATCCGAGTGACTGATCACCGATGAACGGAGCCGTGCCCCATGGGCGAGCAGCACCCCGTGAAGTTCCCGCGAGAGGTCATAGACGAGTACGCCGCGCTCGGCGTCGACCTGCCCGCCCTGTTCTCCGCCGGACACCTCGGCACCCGTATGGGCGTCCAGATCGTCGAGGCCGCCGCGGAGCGAGTGGTCGGCACGATGCCCGTGGAGGGCAACACCCAGCCCTACGGACTGCTCCACGGGGGTGCCTCCGCCGTCCTCGCCGAGACCCTCGGCTCGGTCGGGTCCATGCTCCACGGAGGCAGCTCCAAGATCGTCGTCGGCGTCGACCTGAACTGCACCCACCACCGGGGCGTGCGCTCCGGCATGGTCACCGGCGTCGCCACGCCCGTCCACCGGGGGCGGTCCACGGCGACGTACGAGATCGTGATCAGCGACGAGGACGGCAAGCGGGTGTGCACGGCCCGGCTGACCTGTCTGCTGCGCGATGTGCGGCCGGGCGACGGGGACCAGCTGCCCGACGCCGGCTGAGGCGGGAAGCCGGCGTCCGCAGCGCCGTTGCCCCTGGGGCCACCGGCGCCTTAGCGTCAGGGCATGGCGACGGCAGGAGCCCCCGGGCGGGGGCTGACGGTGCTGGGGCTCTTGCTCGGACTGGCCCTCCTGACGGGTGTGACGACGGCCGCCTGCGCCCCGTCCGGCTCCGCCGGCGCGACGGGCACCGAGGCGGCCGTTTCCGCCTCGGCGCCACCGCGGGCCACGCCCGCCGAGGAGTTGTGCGCGCGGGTCGTCGCGTACTGGTCCCGCAAGGTGCTGGACAGCGACACCTACGGGGACTACCAGTCGATGGGTCTGTCCAACGGGCAGTACGAGATCCTGCGGACGGTCGTGGCCGCGGCCCGGTCGGAGAAGCATCGTCAAGGCGCCCGAGCCGCCAGCCGGTTGATAGACCGTCGGACGCGTGAGGGCTGCGCCGACTGGTACCGCGGCGGCGGCCCGAGCAAGGGCCCCTGGCAGTGAGCGGCGTCGGTCCCGTCGAGCCGGGCGAGGGCACGCGCGCGCGGGACGACTCGCGGCCGGACGACTCGCCCCCGCCCGGCCGCCCTCCGCAGCGACGCCTCGCCCGGCTCCACGACCGGCACCGTCCCTTACTCCTCGCAGCGACAGCGGTGGCCGCCCTACTCGCGGCCGGCGGCTACCTCTACGCCACCCGGCAGCAGAAACCGCCGTCACCACCCCCGCCGTACCCCTCCCAGGTCGTCACCATCGCCTACCTGCACACGCGGCCCACACCCCGGGGCGCCCCGCCCCGAAGCTTCAGCCTCTCGGTGAGGCTGAGCGTGGAGTCCGGCCCGCCGGTCACCGTGACCCGGATAGCCCAGCCCTACGCGGGCCTTTCCGTCACCTCGATCCCACGCCCCCCTTTCCGCACCGAGGCAGGTTCTGCCCGCAAGATCGCCATCACCATGCAGGTGACCGAATGCGGAAAAGCACCTGAGAACGCCGGACTCCCTTTCCTGGACGTAACTCTGCGTAATACGCGCGCAATAGAGGACCACAGTTACATCCTCGGCCCGCGCTATGCACATGACCTCTCCGCGGCCCTGCACGTCGCCTGCGGCAACCATTCCCGGTAATCACCAAAACAGCCGAGACGCCTGAACACAGCGGCGTACGTCCTGCACGTTCTCACTATGCGGACCGGGCGAATCGGTTTGAATTCCGCTGTTTCACCCTTCCAGTACCGCTCTGCATTACCTCGTGTCATAACAAGAGCGTCACAGCCTCGGTCAGACCCTCCTCCGTCTTCCCCACCCGCGCTTAGAGTCACGGCCAGTCACCGCGCGGTCTGAATGTCACTTCGGCCCAGCGCTCGACTCGGCCGCTTCCAGGGGGGAGGGGCCGTGCCAGGGAAAGGACTGATCGTGCGTCAACGTTCGCTCATCGCCATCACCGCCGCGCTGGCGGCGGGAGCACTCACCCTCACCGCCTGCGGCTCGCGCGACAACGGCAAGAGCTCGGATTCCGGCAACGGCGGCACCACCGTCACCATCGGAGTCGACGCGCCGCTGACCGGCGACCTGTCCGCCATGGGCCTCGGCATCAAGAACTCGGCGGACCTCGCGGTCAAGACCGCCAACAAGCAGAACTACGTCAAGGGCATCACCTTCAAGGTAGAGCCCCTCGACGACCAGGGTCAGCCGTCCGCCGGCCAGCAGAACGCCACCAAGCTCGTCGCCCACAGCGACGTCCTCGGCGTCGTCGGCCCGCTGAACTCCAACATCGCCGAGTCGATGCAGAAGGTCTTCGACGACGCCAAGCTCGTCGAGGTCTCCCCGGCCAACACCGGTCCCGGCCTCACCCAGGGCGCGAACTGGCAGACCAAGAAGGTCCGCACCTACAAGTCGTACTTCCGCACCGCGACCACGGACGCCATCCAGGGCCCGTTCGCCGCGCAGTACGTATACAACGACGCCAAGAAGAAGAAGGTCTTCGTCATCGACGACAAGAAGACCTATGGCGCGGGCCTCGCCGCCACCTTCACCGCGGAGTTCAAGAAGCTCGGCGGCAAGGTCGCCGGGACCGAGCACATCAACCCCGACGCCAAGGACTTCTCCGCGGTCGCCACCAAGGTGAAGAACTCCGGCGCGGACGTCGTCTACTACGGCGGCGAGTACCCGCAGGCCGGCCCGCTCAGCAAGCAGATCAAGGCCGCAGGCGCCAAGATCCCGCTGGTCGGCGGCGACGGCATCAATGACGCCACCTACGGCAAGCTGGCCGGCCCCGAGAGCACCGGCGACCTCGCCACCTCCGTCGGCGCCCCCGTCGAGGAACTCCCCTCCGCCAAGCAGTTCGTCGCCGACTACAAGGCCGCGGGCTACAAGGAGGGGTACTCGGCCTACGGCGGTTACTCCTACGACTCCGCCTGGGCGATCATCGAGGCCGTGAAGAAGGTCGTCGAGGACAACGGCGGCAAGCTGCCGTCCGACGCCCGCGCGAAGGTCACCGCCGCGATGCAGAACGTCTCCTTCGACGGTGTGACCGGCAAGGTCTCCTTCGACGAGTTCGGTGACGCCACCAACAAGCAGCTCACCGTGTATGCCGTCAAGAACGGTGCCTTCACGGCCGTCAAGTCCGGCACCTTCACCGGCTGACCACGCCCGCACCATCCTCACGAGCCGCGCGGGGCGCTGTTCCACTGGCGCCCCGCGCGGACTCGCATCCGGCCACATTCGTCGAACGTCCGAAAGTCTCGGAGGACATGCGGTGAACGAACTGCCGCAGCAGCTGGTCAACGGCCTGCTACTAGGATCCATGTACGGGCTGGTCGCCATCGGCTACACAATGGTCTATGGCATTGTCCAGCTCATCAACTTCGCCCACGGCGAGATCTTCATGACCGGGGCGTTCGGCGCCCTCACGGTCTACATGTACATCCTGCCCGACGGCACCTCCATGTGGGTCGCCCTGCCGCTGATGCTCATCGGCGCCATCCTGGTCGCCGTCGTCGTGGCCGTGGGAGCGGAACGATTCGCCTACCGGCCCCTGCGCAACGCCCCACGCCTGGCCCCCCTCATCACGGCCATCGGCCTCTCCCTCGCTCTCCAGCAGGCGGTCTGGGCCTGGTACCCCGACGCCAAGTCCGCCCGCACCTTCCCGCAGATCGACGGAGGCCCCTTCCACCTCGGGGGCGTCACCATCCAGACCGGTGACATCTTCCTCATCCTCGCGGCCCCCCTCAGCATGGCCGTCCTCGCCTACTTCGTCATGAAGACCCGGACCGGACGCGGAATGCAGGCCACCGCCCAGGACCCCGACACCGCCAAGCTCATGGGCATCGACACCGACCGCATCATCGTGATCGCCTTCGCCCTCGGCGCCGCGTTCGCCGCCGTCGGAGGCGTCGCCTACGGCCTGAAGTACGGTCAGATCGACTTCCGCATGGGCTTCATCCTCGGCCTCAAGGCCTTCACCGCGGCCGTCCTCGGAGGCATCGGCAACATCTACGGCGCCATGATCGGCGGCGTCGTCCTCGGCGTCGCCGAGACCCTGGCCACCGCCTACATCGCCGACCTCCCCGGCATGGAGAAGTTCGGCAGCCAGTCCTGGGCAGACGTCTGGGCGTTCGTACTCCTCATCCTCGTGCTGCTGTTCAGGCCCCAGGGCCTGCTCGGCGAGCGCGTCGCGGACAGGGCGTGACACCGATGACCACACAGACCACCGCTCCCGACACCCCGAGCACCCCCGCCACCAGCGCCCCGTCCGGTCTCATCGGCATCCCGCCGCACATCGGCCGCGCCCTCGCCGTCACCGGCGGCGCCCTCACCATCCTCTCCACCTTCCTCGCCTGGACGTGGACCGCCGACTTCCCCGGCGACCTCACCGTCTACGGCTACCCCGGCGGTCTCCAGGTCCTCGTCCTCATCGGCGGCGCCCTCACCACCCTCTTCGCCCTCGCCTCCTACGGCATCAAGGGACTGCGCGGGCTCCTCCCCACCGGCTCCGACGCGGCCGTCAAGTTCGCCGCCCTCACCACCTTCGCGACCGCCTGGTACACGGTCCTCGCGATCAGCGTCGAACTCGGCGGACTCGTCAACCTCGAGCCCGGCGGCTACCTCGTGGCGGTCACCAGCCTCGCCGCCCTCATCGGCGCCCTGGCCCTGCCCTTCGAGCGGCCCCGGCCCGAGCTCATCGACCCCGACGACACGTCCTGGGAGCACTTCAAGCACAAGGCCGCCCACCAGTGGGAAACGGTCAAGGCCGCCTTCGCCTCCGGCAGCGCGCGCCCCGTGGGCAAGCTCCCCGCCTACGCCGAGATCCTGATCATCGTCGGAATCCTGGCCCTGGGACTGACCGTCTTCACCTACGGCATCGGCACCGAATACGACGAACTCTTCGTCGGCTTCCTGATCACCAGCGGCCTGGGCTTCGCCGCCCTCAACAAGGCCGGACTGATCAGCCAGGCCTCCGAGATCACCGCCCGCCACCAGAACATCACGATCTGCGGCGCGTTCGTCGCGGCAGCCCTGTTCCCCTTCACCCAGACCGACGACCAGTACGCGACCCTCGGCGTCTACATCCTCATCTTCGCCACGGTCGCCCTCGGCCTGAACATCGTCGTCGGCCTCGCCGGCCTCCTCGACCTCGGCTACGTGGCCTTCCTCGGCGTCGGCGCCTACGCCGCGGCCCTGGTCTCCGGCTCCCCCAGCTCGCCCTTCGGCGTGCACTTCCCCTTCTGGGCCGCCGCCCTCGTCGGCGCCGCCGCCTCACTCGTCTTCGGCGTCCTCATCGGTGCCCCCACCCTGCGCCTGCGCGGCGACTACCTCGCCATCGTCACCCTCGGCTTCGGTGAGATCTTCCGCATCACCGCCAACAACCTCGACGGCACCTCCGGACCCGACCTCACCAACGGCTCCAACGGCATCGCGTCCATCCCCAACCTCGACGTCCTCGGCTTCGACTTCGGCGCCCAGCACGACATCGGCGGATACAGCATCGGCCGCTTCGCCAACTACTTCTTCCTGATGCTGATCATCACCGCCGTCGTCGTGCTCGTCTTCCGGCGCAGCGGCAACTCCCGCATCGGCCGCGCCTGGGTCGCCATCCGCGAGGACGAGACCGCCGCCCTCGCCATGGGCATCAACGGCTTCCGAGTCAAGCTGATCGCCTTCGCCGTCGGCGCCTCCCTCGCCGGCCTCGCCGGCACCGTCCAGGCACACGTCACCTACACGGTCACCCCCGAGCAGTACCTCTTCGCCGGCGCCATCCCGCCCAACTCGGCCTTCCTGCTCGCCGCGGTCGTCCTCGGCGGCATGGGCACCATCAGCGGCCCCCTCATCGGCGCCGCACTGCTCTTCCTCATCCCCAACAAGCTCCAGTTCCTCGGCGACTACCAGCTCTTCGCCTTCGGTGTCGCACTCATCCTGCTGATGCGTTTCCGTCCGGAGGGCCTCATCCCCAACCGGCGCCGCCAGCTGGAATTCCACGAAGAGGCGGAAGCGCCCACAGTCCTCGGCAAGACAGGGGCCTGACCACGATGACCACCGACACCACCACCCAGGACACCACCCCGGGCGCCACCGCACCCGGCCAGGCCGTACTCGAGGCACGCGGCGTCACCATGCGCTTCGGCGGCCTCACCGCCGTACGGGGCGTCGACCTCACCGTCAACACCGGCGAGATCGTCGGCCTCATCGGCCCCAACGGCGCCGGCAAGACGACCTTCTTCAACTGCCTGACCGGCCTGTACGTCCCCACCGAGGGCGAAGTCCGCTACAAGGGCAACGTCCTGCCGCCGCAGTCCTTCAAGGTCACCGCCGCCGGCATCGCCCGCACGTTCCAGAACATCCGTCTCTTCTCCAACATGACGGTCCTCGAGAACGTGCTCGTCGGCCGCCACACCCGCACGAAGGAAGGCTTCTGGTCCGCCGTGCTGCGCGGCCCCGGCTTCCACAAAGCAGAGGCCGCCTCCCGCGAACGCGCCATGGAACTCCTGGAGTTCGTCGGCCTCGCGGGCAAGGCCGAGCACCTCGCCCGCAACCTCCCCTACGGCGAACAGCGCAAGCTCGAGATCGCACGCGCCCTCGCCAGCGAACCCGGCCTGCTGCTCCTCGACGAGCCCACCGCCGGCATGAACCCGCAGGAGACCCGGGCCACCGAAGAACTGGTCTTCGCCATCCGCGACAAGGGCATCGCCGTCCTCGTCATCGAGCACGACATGCGCTTCATCTTCAACCTGTGCGACCGCGTCGCCGTCCTCGTCCAGGGCGAGAAACTCATCGAGGGCGACAGCGCAACCGTCCAGGGCGACGAACGCGTCATCGCCGCCTACCTCGGAGAACCCTTCGAGAACGCCCCCGGCGACGAAGAGGTCGCCGAGGTCGAGGCCGCCGAAGCGCACGCCGAGGCACACTCCGAGACCACCACGGACGGCGCGCCCGGCAAGGAGAACGACCGATGACCGTACTGCTCGAAGTCGAGGACCTCCGCGTCGCCTACGGCAAGATCGAAGCCGTCAAGGGCATCTCCTTCAAGGTCGACGCCGGCGAGGTCGTCACCCTCATCGGCACCAACGGCGCCGGCAAGACCACCACCCTGCGCACGCTCTCCGGCCTCCTCAAGCCGGTCGGCGGCCAGATCAAGTTCAACGGCAGGTCGCTCAAGAAGATCCCGGCCCACCAGGTGGTCTCCCTGGGACTCGCCCACTCCCCCGAGGGGCGGCACATCTTCCCCCGCATGACCATCGAGGACAACCTCCGGCTCGGAGCGTTCCTGCGCAGCGACAAGCAGGGCATCGAGAAGGACATCCAGCGGGCCTACGACCTCTTCCCCATCCTCGGGGAGCGCAGGAAGCAGGCCGCGGGCACCCTGTCCGGCGGCGAACAGCAGATGCTGGCGATGGGCCGGGCCCTGATGTCCCAGCCGAAGCTGCTCATGCTCGACGAACCGTCGATGGGCCTCTCCCCCATCATGATGCAGAAGATCATGGCGACCATCGCCGAGCTGAAGTCCCAGGGCACGACGATCCTCCTGGTCGAACAGAACGCCCAGGCGGCGCTGTCGCTCGCCGACCACGGTCACGTCATGGACGTCGGGAACATCGTGCTCTCCGGCACGGGGCAGGACCTGCTGCACGACGAGTCGGTCCGGAAGGCGTACCTCGGCGAGGACTGATCGCTCCCGCGCCCTGACGCGGCGAGGCCCGCACCCCCGGAAGCGGGGGCGCGGGCCTCGCCGCACACATGTACGTACGCGATACGCGCCGCGGACGCCGTACGGGCCGCTCAGCCCTTGGACGCCTTCTTCTCCTGGGCGTCCTGGATCACGGCCTCGGCGACCTGCTGCATGGACATGCGCCGGTCCATGGAGGTCTTCTGGATCCAGCGGAAGGCGGCCGGCTCGGTCAGCCCGTACTCCGTCTGGAGGATCGACTTCGCCCGGTCCACCAGCTTGCGGGTCTCCAGTCGCTGCGTGAGATCCGCGACCTCCTTCTCCAGCGTCTTCAGCTCGTTGAACCGCGAGACGGCCATCTCGATCGCCGGAACGACGTCGCTCTTGCTGAACGGCTTCACCAGGTACGCCATGGCACCGGCGTCCCGGGCCCGCTCGACGAGGTCGCGCTGCGAGAAGGCGGTCAGCATCAGCACCGGGGCGATACGCTCCTCGGCGATCTTCTCGGCCGCCGAGATGCCGTCGAGCTTCGGCATCTTCACGTCGAGGATCACCAGATCGGGCTTGTGCTCGCGGGCCAGCTCCACTGCCTGCTCACCGTCGCCGGCCTCACCGACGACGCTGTACCCCTCTTCCTCGAGCATCTCTTTGAGGTCGAGCCGGATGAGCGCCTCGTCCTCCGCGATGACGACACGGGTCGTCAGCGGGGGCACGTGCGACTTGTCGTCGTCGGCAACGGGCTGGGGCGACTCGGGGGCGGTCACGCGGGCTCCTTGTTCCAGGACAGGCAGACACTGCTGACAAGAGCCTACCTAGCTACGGTATGGTGGACAGGCAGCGGGTCGGTATCAACCTTCGATTCGTTGGGCCCCGGTAGCCCAATCGGCAGAGGCAGTGCTCTCAAACAGCATACGGTGTGGGTTCGAATCCCACCCGGGGCACTTTTCCTAAGATTCCAAGGTCGCCGTTCAGATGCGGACGTTCTCATTCTCGTGAACGTCCGCTTTTTGCTGCCCACAGGAACCATCAGTCGCGCAGAGTGGACCCATGTACGACATGGGCACACGCAAGCGAGCCCTGGCTCTGGTGGCTGAGGGACGCAGTCTGAACTCCGTCAGCAGGGAGACGGGGATTTCTCGGTATGCGATCCGCTCCTGGGGGACGCGCATCGAAGCCGGCCCACACGCGGGCAATCCCTGCCCCAGGTGTCAGGAAGTCCCGAGTTCACCGCAAGCCCCTGCCGCGTACGCCTATCTTCTCGGCCTCTATCTCGGCGACGGCTGCATCAGTCCTCACCGCAGAGGCGTCTACTTCCTGCGCGTCGTCCTGGACAGGGCCTGGCCGGGCATCATCGACGCATGTGAGGAAGCAATGCGTGCTGTGCGCCCGTCGAACAGCGTCTTTCGTGTAGGCAGACAGGGTTGCGTAGCGGTCACCAGCTCCAGCAAGCACTGGCCCTGCCTCTTCCCCCAGCACGGCCCCGGCAAGAAGCACGAGCGCCGGATCGCCCTCGAACCCTGGCAGCAGGACATCGTCGACGCCCACCCCTGGGAGTTCATCCGCGGCCTCATCCACTCCGACGGCTGCCGCACCACCAACTGGACCACCCGGCTCGTCGACGGTGAGCGCAGGCGCTACGAGTATCCGCGGTACTTCTTCACCAACCTGTCCCGTGACATCGTCCAGCTCTTCACGGACACCCTGGACCGGATAGGCGTCGAATGGACACCGGCGAACGCACGCAACATCTCCGTCGCCCGCAGAGCCTCCGTCGCCCTTCTCGACGAGCACGTGGGCCCCAAGCACTGACGGCGACAGGGCGAAGGGGCCCCTAGACACAGCCAAGCTTCGACAGGGCCCCTTCGCGGTGCGCTCGGTCTACCGGGGACTGTCGTCCTCCCCGATGTGGTGCACCCGCACCATGTTCGTCGACCCGGACACCCCGGGCGGTGAGCCCGCCGTGATCACCACGATGTCGCCCCTCTCGCAGCGGCCGTACTTCAGCAGCAGTTCGTCGACCTGGTCGACCATGGCATCCGTGGACTCGACGTGCGGGCCCAGGAAGGTCTCCACGCCCCAGCTGAGGTTCAGCTGGGAGCGTGTGGCCGGCTCCGGAGTGAAGGCGAGGAGCGGGATCGGGGAGCGGTAGCGGGACAGCCGGCGGGCGGTGTCGCCCGACTGGGTGAAGGCGACCAGGAACTTCGCCCCGAGGAAGTCGCCGATCTCCGCCGCCGCGCGGGCGACCGCGCCGCCCTGGGTGCGCGGTTTGTTGCTCTCGGTCAGGGGCGGCAGGCCCTTGGCGAGGATGTCCTCCTCGGCCGCCGCGACGATGCGGGCCATCGTGCGCACCGTCTCGACGGGGTGGTTGCCGACGCTGGTCTCGCCGGAGAGCATGACGGCGTCCGTGCCGTCGATGACGGCGTTCGCGACGTCCGATGCCTCGGCGCGCGTCGGGCGCGAGTTCTCGATCATCGAGTCGAGCATCTGGGTGGCGACGATGACGGGCTTGGCATTGCGCTTGGCGAGCTTGATCGCGCGCTTCTGGACAATGGGCACCTGTTCGAGCGGCATTTCCACGCCCAGGTCTCCGCGCGCGACCATGATTCCGTCGAAAGCCGCCACGATCTCGTCGATGTTGTCGACGGCCTGCGGTTTCTCCACCTTGGCGATGACGGGGAGGCGGCGGCTTTCCTCCTCCATGATGCGGTGGACGTCCTTGATGTCCCGGCCGCTGCGGACGAAGGAGAGGGCGATGACGTCGAAGCCGGTGCGCAGGGCCCAGCGGAGGTCGTCCTCGTCCTTCTTGGAGAGCGCGGGGACGGAGACGGCGACGCCCGGCAGGTTCAGTCCCTTGTGGTCCGAGACCATGCCGCCCTCGACGACCGTCGTGTGGACGCGGGGGCCGTCGACCGAGGTGACCTCCAGGCACACCTTGCCGTCGTCGACGAGGATGCGTTCGCCGGGGGTGACGTCGGAGGCGAGGCCGGCGTAGGTGGTTCCGCAGGTCTGGCGGTCTCCTTCGACACCTTCTTCCACGGTGATGGTGAAGGTGTCCCCGCGTTCAAGGAGTACGGGGCCTTCGGTGAAGCGGCCGAGGCGGATCTTCGGGCCTTGAAGGTCGGCGAGGATTCCGACGCTGCGGCCGGTCTCGTCGGAAGCCTTGCGTACGCGCTGGTAGCGCTCCTCGTGTTCGGCGTAGCTGCCGTGGCTGAGGTTGAAGCGGGCGACGTCCATTCCGGCTTCGACCAGTGCCTTGATCTGGTCGTACGAGTCGGTGGCGGGGCCCAATGTACAAACGATCTTCGCTCGGCGCATGCTTCGAGCGTATGCCTTACCGGCCGGTAGAGAATTCGTTGCGCGTGACTACTCAACAACCTTTGCGTGAAGCCTTATTGACAAGTGTTGAATTGTGCGGTGGCGCGCTCCGATGAGCATCCCGGAGGGAAACCGGGGCGAAATGCGGGTGGCTTTCCCTGGCCCTTGCATTTCGGTGACGGCGCGTGATGCGACTACAGCGGTGGCGGGGCCATGGTGAATCGTGCGGTGATCCGGGCGTGGACGTGTTGCCGCTGGGGTTCGAGGGCGAGGGTGACGGGCCCGTCGCCGGGGTCCGCTCCGTCGAGGGCCGTCCGGCGTGCGGACCGGGCCGCGTAAACGGGCCGTTCGGCGATCTCCGCGCCGATGTCGGCGAGCTCGACGAGTGCTGTGAGGGTGGTGCCGAGGGCCTCGGCGTATTCGCGGGCGCGTTGAACCGCTTCGCGTACGGCTCGCCGGCGGGCTTCGCGGTGGGTGGGTGAGTCGGGGAGAAGGTCCCACCAGGGGCCGTCGACGCGGGTGAGTTCGAGGGCGGCCAGGCGGGTGGCGAGTTCGCCGAGCGCCGTGAAGTCGGTGAGCTCGGCGGTGATGTGGACGCGACCCTGGTAGGCGTACACGCGTTCGCTTTGACCGTGTTCGGTGAGTTCGGGGCTGAGGGTGAAGGCTCCGGTCTCCAGGCGCCGGACCGCATCTCCGTAGGACCTGACGAGGTGGAGGGCCGTGGTGTTGCGCCGGGTGAGGTCGTCGAGGGTGGTGCGGCGGTCGGTGCCGCGCGCGCTGACGGTGATGCCGAGGCGGGCGATCTCCGGGTCGACCTCGAGGTGGGCTTCTCCGTGGACGGCGAGGCGGGGGGCGTCCGGGGTGCCGTAGGGGGCGGGGGTCGCCTGGGGCTCGGCGGGGATGGAGGTCATACGCCCCACTCTGTCATCGATGGACTGACGGAGGGTCATGTACCGGTCACCGGATCGAAACCTTCGGGGGCTGTTGCGGCTGGTCATGGCCGGGGCAGAATCTACGCGCGTTGTTGACCACCCGCGAGGAGTTCGAGATGCCGTTGAACCGCCGGAAGTTCCTGAAGAGATCCGCTGTGACCGGGGCGGGGGTGGCGCTGGCGGGCTCGGCGGCGGCTCCGGCGGCACAGGCGGCGCCCGCGGCCCAGGCGAAGAAGCACCCCAAGCGGTATGCGCTGACGGTGATGGGGACGACGGATCTGCACGGACACGTCTTCAACTGGGACTACTTCAAGGACGCGGAGTACGCGGACAAGGCCGGCAACGCGATGGGCCTGGCGCGGATCTCGACCCTGGTGAACCAGATCAGGCAGGAGAAGGGCCACTGCAACACGCTGCTGCTGGACGCGGGTGACACGATCCAGGGCACTCCGCTGACGTACTACTACGCGAAGGTCGACCCGATCACGGCCGAGGGCGGCCCCGTGCACCCGATGGCGCAGGCGATGAACGCGATCGGGTACGACGCGGTGGCACTCGGGAACCACGAGTTCAACTACGGCATCGAGACGCTGCGGAAGTTCGAGTCGCAGTGTCACTTCCCGCTGCTCGGCGCGAACGCGCTGGACGCGAAGACGCAGAAGCCCGCGTTCCCCCCGTACTTCATCAAGAAGTTCCATGTGCCGGGCGCACCGCCGGTGAAGGTCGCGGTCCTCGGTCTGACCAACCCGGGCATCGCGATCTGGGACAAGGCGTATGTGCAGGGGAAGTTGACCTTCCCGGGCCTGGAGGAGCAGGCCGCGAAGTGGGTGCCGAAGCTCAGGTCGATGGGCGCGGACGTGGTGGTGGTGTCGGCGCACTCCGGAGCCTCCGGGACCTCCTCGTACGGTGACCAGCTGCCGTACGTCGAGAACGCGGCCGCCAACGTCGCCCGGCAGGTGCCCGGCATCGACGCCATCCTGGTGGGTCACGCGCACGTGGAGATCCCGGAGCTGAAGGTCACCAACGAGCGGACGGGCAAGACGGTCGTGCTGTCGGAGCCGCTGTGCTACGCGGAGCGGCTCACGCTCTTCGACATCGAGCTGGTCCTCGAGAAGGGCAGGTGGCAGGTCGAGTCCGTGGCCGCCTCCCTGCGCAACGCGAACACGGTCGCCGACGACCCGAAGATCACCAGGCTGCTGTCCGACGAGCACGCGGCCGTGGTGAAGTACGTCAACCAGGTGGTGGGCCGGGCGACGCAGACGCTGACGACGGTGGAGGCGCGCTACAAGGACGCCCCGATCATCGACCTGATCACCAAGGTGCAGGAGGACGTGGTCAAGGCGGCTCTGGCGGGCACCCAGTACGCGTCGCTGCCGGTGATCGCACAGGCGTCGCCGTTCTCGCGGACCTCGGAGATCCCGGCCGGCGATGTGACGATCCGGGATCTGTCGAGCCTGTACGTGTACGACAACACGCTGGTGGCGAAGCTGATGACGGGTGCGCAGGTCCGGGCGTACCTGGAGTACTCGGCGGAGTACTTCGTGCAGACGGCCGCGGACGCGACGGTGGACGTGGAGAAGCTGACCAACGCCGGCGGCCGGCCCGACTACAACTACGACTATGTGTCGGGCCTCACCTACGAGATCGACATCGCCCAGGCGGCGGGGTCCCGTATCAAGGGCCTGGCGTACCGGGGTGCCCCGCTGGACGACGCCCAGCAGTTCGTGTTCGCGGTGAACAACTACCGCGCCAACGGCGGTGGCGCCTTCCCGTACGTGGCCTCGGCGAAGGAGCTGTGGTCGGAGTCGACGGAGATCCGGACCCGGATCGCGGAGTGGGTGACCGCGAAGGCTGTTCTGGACCCGAAGGACTTCGCGTCGGTGGACTGGAAGCTCACGCGGAACGGCACGGCGGTCTTCTAGGCCGTGTCTGCCGGGGCCTCAGGTCGCCTGGATTTTCTGGGGACCTGGGCCGCGGGGGGACTCGGCTGCTGGAGTCCGAAGGTGGTGAAGGCGGTGCGCCGGGGCAGCGGGTAGGTCTCCTTGCCGGTGAGGGAGTTGAGGATGGTGGCACTGCGCCAGGCGGCGAGGCCGAGATCCGGGGTGCCGACGCCATGGGTGTGGAGTTCGGCGTTCTGGACGTAGAGGCGGCCGGTGACGGAAGGCGCGAGGACCATGCGGAACTGGTCGTCGATGCGTGGCCGTTCGCTGCTGTCACGGCACAGGTAGGGGCCGAGTCCGGCGAGGATGCGGTCCAGGGGACGTTCTCGGTAGCCGGTGGCGAGGACGACCGCGTCGGTGACGAGGCGGGAACGGGCGTTCTGCTGGGCGTGTTCCAAGTGGAGCTCGATCGTTTCGGTGGTGCGGCGTTCCGCGGTGCGGACGTGGACGCCGGGGGTGAGGACGGCGTCGGGCCAGCCGCCGTGCAGGGTGCGGCGGTACAGCTCGTCGTGGATGGCGGCGCTGGTGCCGGCGTCGATGCCTTTGTGGAGCTGCCACTGGGCGGAGACGAGGCGGTCGCGCACGGGTTCGGCCAGGGCGTGGAAGTAGCGCGTGTAGTCGGGCGTGAAGTGTTCCAGGCCCAGCTTTGAGTACTCCATGGGGGCGAACGCCTCCGTGCGGGCGAGCCAGTGGATCCTTTCCCGCCCGGCGCGCCGGTGGCGCAGGAGGTCGAGGAAGACTTCGGCGCCCGACTGTCCCGCGCCGACGACGGTGATGTGCCCGGCGGTGAGGAACTCCTCGCGGTGCCGGAGGTAGTCGGCGGCGTGGATGACGGGCACGCCGGGTGCGTCGACGAGGGGGCCCAGCGATTCGGGGACGTACGGTTCGGTGCCGACGCCCACCACGATGTTGCGCGCCCGGGTCCGGCCGAGGGCCTCGGCCTCGCCGTCCGCGTCGAGCCGGGTGAAGTCGACTTCGAAGACGTCGTTCTCCGGGTCCCAGCGGACGGTGTCGACCTGGTGGCCGAAGTGGAGCCCGGGGAGTTGGCCTGCGACCCAGCGGCAGTAGGCGTCGTATTCGGCGCGCTGGATGTGGAAACGCTCGGCGAAGTAGAAGGGGAAGAGCCGGTCGCGGCTCTTGAGGTAGTTGAGGAAGGACCAGGGGCTGGTGGGGTCGGCGAGGGTCACCAGGTCGGCGAGGAAGGGCACCTGGAGGGTGGCGCCGTCGATGAGGAGGCCGGGGTGCCAGTCGAAGCCGGCGCGCTGCTCGTAGAACGCGGTGTCGAGTTCGGCGAGGGGGTGGGCGAGAGCGGCGAGGGAGAGGTTGAACGGACCGATGCCGATGCCGACCAGGTCGCGGGGGGTCGGGAGGTCTTGGTACGGGGGGTGGGTCATCGGGGCGTGCTTCCTTCCACCAGTTTCAGGAGCGCGGCCAGGTCGCCGGGCCCGGTGTGGGGGTTGAGGAGGGTGGCCTTGAGCCAGAGGCGGCCGTCGAGCCGGGCGCGGCCGAGGACGGCACGGCCGTCGTGGAGGAGGGTGCGGCGGACGGCGGCGACGAGGTCGTCGGGAGCTCCGGCGGGCCGGAACAGGACGGTGCTGATGGTGGGCGGGGCGTAGAGCTCGAAGGCGGGGTGTGCCGAGACGAGTTCCGCGAGTTCCTGTGCGCGTGCGCAGACGTGGTCGACGAGGGCGCCGAGTCCGGTGCGGCCGAGGGCTTTGAGAGTGACCGCGATCTTGAGGATGTCGGGGCGTCGGGTGGTGCGCAGGGAGCGCCCGAGGAGGTCGGGCAGACCCGCTTCGGTGTCGTCGTCGGCGTTGAGGTAGTCCGCGCGGTGTTGCAGGGCCCGCAGGTCGTGCGGGTCCCGCACGGCGAGGAGGCCGGCGGCCACGGGCTGCCAGCCGAGTTTGTGCAGGTCGAGGGTGACGGTGTGGGCGCGGTCCAAGCCGAGGAGCTTGGGGCGGTGACGGTCGCTGAAGAGGAGTCCGCCCCCGTACGCGGCGTCGATGTGAAGACGGGCGCCGTGGGCGGTGCACAGGTCGGCGATGTCGGGCAGGGGGTCGATGAGTCCGGCGTCGGTGGTGCCCGCGGTGGCGGCCACGAGGACCGGTCCGCGGGAGCCGGACAGACCGGTGAGGGCCTCGGAGAGGGCGGCGGGGTCGAGGATGCCTCGCGGGGCGGGGAGGACGAGGGGTCCGGGCAGGCCGAGGAGCCAGGCGGCGCGGGCCAGGGAGTGGTGTGCGCCCGATCCGCAGACGAGCCGGACAGGGCCGTGGGCCTCGCGGGCGAGGAGCAGGGCGAGCTGGTTGGACTCGGTGCCGCCGGTGGTGACGAGGGCGGCGCCCGCACCGGCCTCCTGGGCGAGGGCCTCGGTGACCAGGGTTTCCAGCTCGGATGCGGCCGGGGCCTGGTCCCAGGAGTCGAGGGACGGGTTGAGGGCCGAGGCGGCGAGGTCGGCGGCGGTGGCGACGGCGAGGGGCGGGCAGTGCAGGTGGGCGGCGCACCGGGGGTCGGCGGGGTCGGCGGCGCCCTCGGCGAAGGCGCGTACGAGGGCGTGTACGGCGTCGGGGTCACCCTTCTGGGGCAGTACGTCGCCGACCGCGTCGCGGAGGCGTGCCGCGACCGCTGCGGGACCGCCCGCGGGCAGCGGCCCGCCGCGCAGCCGTACGCCTTGCCGCAGGGCGTCGAGGACGGTGGCGAGCAATGGCTCGAGGGCGCTTGGGCCTTCGGGGCCTGAGGCGAGGGGCGGCAAGCTCATGGGATGTCCTCCGGGCGCTGGGCGGGGGAATCAGGCCTGCGTGCGCGGGAGTTCGCCGCCCGCAGAGGACAACGATCCGACCGGGGAGGGGGTATCGGCGTGTGCGGGACACATCCGGGGTGAGGCGCCGGTGGGAGTGCGTGTGCCGGCCGGCACCCACGGCGGTGTGCCGGCCGGACGTCTGCTACGCGCGCACGCCGACCCGCACCCGGCGACGGGCAGGCCCGGCCCTCACCCGGCAACAGGCGGGCACCGACCCACACCTACCGGCAGGAAGGCACCGACCCTCACCCGGCAATGGGCGCGCCCCGGCCGACGCGCGGTGACGAGCGCGCGTCGGTCGGCGGACGTGGGGACGCGGGGACCAGGGGACGCGGGTTATGCTTCGCGGACGCGCAGCGCGCGTGCCAGGTCGTCGAGTTCGTCGACGAGCCTGCGGTGCAGGGCCGGGACGAGGTCCGTCTTGCGCAGGCACTTCTCGCCGCGGCGGAGGGTGTCCGCGTCGACGGCGTGGCGGGGGAAGGCCCAGCGGCCGGCCGCACCGGCGATGGCGGGGCCGCGGCGGGCGGCGACGGCCGGCGCGTCGGTCCAGTAGCGGTCGACGTACTCCGTGAGGAGGTCGGCCTGTTCGGGCTGCCAGAAGCCCCGCGCGGTGGCGGTGAACAGGTAGTTGGACAGGTCGTCGGTGGCGAACATCGCGTCCCAGGCGCGCCGCTTGGCCTCGGGGTCGGGCAGAGCGGCGCGGCAGCGGGCGGTGCCTTCCTGGCCGGTGGCGCTCGGGTCGCGCCGGAGTTCCTCGTCGATGGTGGTCTCGTCGACGGCGCCGAGGACGGCGAGGCGGCCGAGGATGCGCCAGCGCAGCTCGGGGTCGAGTTCGGGTCCGCCGGGCACCGTGCCGTCGGCGAGCCAGGCGGCGATGGTGTCCGGGTGGGCGGCGGCGTCGATGAAGTGGCGTACGGCGATCAGCCGCAGTCCGGGGTGGGAGCCGTCCTCGGTGCGGCGGATGAGGTCGCGGCACAGGTGGGTGAGGGTGGTGAGGGCGGCGGGGCGTTCCTCGGAGGGCAGATAGCGGTCGGCGACCTGGGTGGCGGCGAAGGCGAGGACGCCTTCGGCGAGGGCCAGGTCGGTTTCGTGCGGGAGGTGCGCTCGGGCGGTGTCCAGGTAGGCCGCGGCGGGAAGGCGGCCGTCGCGCACGGCGTCGCGCAGGGCGTTCCACACGACCGCGCGGCTGAGCGGTTCGGGCACGGCGGACAGGGAACCGGCGACGGCCTTGAAGGAGCCGGTGTCGAAGCGGACCTTGGCGTAGGTGAGGTCGCCGTCGTTGAGCAGCAGCAGGGCGGGGCGCTTGCCGAGGGGCTGCGGCGCGGTCTGCGGGATGTCCAGCTCGAGGCGTTCGCGCAGGGTGAGCCCGCCGTTGTCGGCGAGGTCATGGTCGTAGATGCCGACGGCGATGCGGTGGGGGCGGCTTCCGTCGCGGTCGACGGTGAGGGAGCAGGTGCCGTCGTCGGCCTGGGTGAGGTGCGGGGTGAGGGTGTCCACGCCGGTGGTGCGCAGCCAGGAGTCGGCCCAGGCGTGCACGTCGCGTTCGGTGGCGTCGGCGAGGGAGTCGAGGAAGTCGGCGAGGGCGGCGTTGCCGAAGCGGTGGCGGGCGAAGTGGGTGTTGATGCCGTCGAGGAAGTCCTTCTCGCCGAGCCAGGTCACGAGCTGCCGCAGCGCGGATGCGCCCTTGGCGTAGGAGATGCCGTCGAAGTTGAGGAGCGCGGCGGCGGTGTCGTCGACCGCGTCGGGGGCCACCGGGTGGGTGGAGGGGCGCTGGTCGGCGTCGTAGCCCCAGGCCTTGCGGGCGACGCCGAAGTCGGTCCAGGTGTCGGTGAAGCGGGTGGCCTCGGTGAGGGTCTGGTAGCCCATGTACTCGGCGAAGGACTCGTTCAGCCAGATGTCGTCCCACCAGCGCAGGGTGACGAGGTCGCCGAACCACATGTGGGCCATCTCGTGGGCGATGACCATGGCGCGGGTCTGGCGCTGGGTGTCGGTGACGGCGGAGCGGTAGACGAACTCGTCACGGAAGGTGACGAGGCCGGGGTTCTCCATGGCTCCGGCGTTGAACTCGGGGACGAACGCCTGGTCGTAGGAGTCGAAGGGGTAGGGCTCCTGGAACTTCTCGTGGTAGCGGTCGAAGCACTGGCGGGTGATCTCGAGGAGTTCGTCCGCGTCGGCGTCGAGGTGCGGGGCGAGGGAGCGGCGGCAGTGGAGGCCGAAGGGAAGTCCGCGGTGCTCGGCGCGCACGGAGTGCCAGGGGCCGGCGGCGACGGCGACGAGGTAGGTGGAGATGAGGGGGGTCGCGGCGGCCCGCCAGATGCCGTCGCCCTCGTGTGTGGTGATGCCGTTGGCGAGGACGCTCCAGCCCTCGGGTGCCTTGACGGTCAGGTCGAAGACGGCCTTGAGGTCGGGCTGGTCGAAGGCGGCGAAGACGCGCTGGACATCGTCCAGGAACAGCTGGGTGTAGAGGTACGTCTCACCGTCGGTGGGGTCCGTGAAGCGGTGCATGCCCTCGCCCGTGTGCGAGTAGCGCATGGCAGCGTCCAGGCGCAGTTCGTGCTCGCCCGCGGCGAGGCCCTTGAGCGGCAGCCGGTTCTCGTCGAGGGTCTCGGGGTCCAGGGGCTGTCCGTCCAGCGTGGCGGAGCGCAGTTCGGCGGGCTTGAGCTCGACGAAGGTGTCCGCGGCCTTCCGGTCACCGCGCACCGTGAAATGGATGACGGTACGGGAATCGAAGGTCTCGTCGCCGCCGGTCAGGTCCAGGGCGATCTCGTAGCGGTGGACGTCGAGGAGCCGGGCACGGGTCTGCGCTTCGTCGCGCGTCAGTACGGACATGAGGGACATGCTGCCTGATGCCGCCGACAGCGCACAGGGGCGGTCCGGTACACACCGTTTGCCGCGTCTCCGATATCGCCTGCTCGCGCGCCTTGTGCCGCCCACGTGCGCTTCTCGCGCGGTCCGGGTGGGCGCCGTGGGGGGCCTGTGGACGCCTCTCGCGCCCCCTACGCGCGCCCCTCGTGGCGCGCCGGGGTGCGCTCGGGGGATGTGTCGGCGGCTTCCTCGCGCTGGCCCGGCACGTGCGCGTCCGGATGCGGAAGGGCGCGGGCCGGGGGCGGGCCGGACTCCTTGAGCCGGGCGCGCAGGGCGCGCACCTCCTGTTCCAGAGCCTGGGAGCGCTGGTGGGTGTCGTAGAGGTAGCGGACCTTGGTGCGCAGGGCCCAGGGGTCGACGGGTTTCATCAGCAGGTCGGCGACGCCGAGGCCGAAGGCGGCGGAGGTGAGTGCGGCGTCGGCCCCGAAGCCGGTGAGGAGGATGACCGGGATGTGCTGGGTCTGTTCCACGCGCCGCATGTAGCGCACGACGTCGAGTCCGCTCACCCCGGGCATGCGCACATCGAGGAGCAGGAGGCCCACCTGGCCGCGCAGGATCTCCTTGAGCGCGTCGTCGCCGCTGGTCGCACGCGTGAGCCGGTAACCCAGGGGAGCCAGCGCGCTCTCCAGGGCGTAGAGCATGTCCTCGTGGTCGTCGACGATGAGAATTCTCGCATCAGACGGCATGGCCCGACGTCCCCTCGTTTGGGCAACCAGCTTATGCCCGAACCGTCCTACCGCGCGTTGCTTTGACCTGACAAAGAGTCACTCGTCCGAAGGGGCGACCGCAGGTCCGGCCGGCCGGCACGGGCCGTCCGGCGCGGGAGGCCCGGTCGCCCGCCTGGGACCGCTCCGGGGTGTCGGGGGGTCACTTCCCCTGCGTGCCGGCGGTGGACGTGGTGTCGTCGGCGATGCGCTCGTGGTGGCGGATGACCTCGGCGATGATGAAGTTGAGCAGCTTCTCCGCGAAGGCGGGGTCGAGCTTGGCACTCTCGGCGAGTCGGCGGAGCCGGGCGATCTGGGCGGCCTCGCGGGCCGGGTCGGCGGGCGGCAGGTGGTGTGCGGCCTTGAGGTGGCCTACCTGCTGGGTGCACTTGAAGCGTTCGGCGAGCATGTGGACGACGGCGGCGTCGATGTTGTCGATGCTGTCGCGCAGCCGGGCGAGTTCGGCGCGGACGGCCGGGTCGACATCGCCGGTGGGGGTGTTGCGGGTGGTCATGGGCGACCACCCTACGGGGCGCGCGGGCGCCCTCCCATTCCTGTCCGGACTGCGGTCGTCTCCGGGACACTGGCGGAAGGGGCCGGCCCGCGGGCACGCGCGCGTGGCGGCCGTTCGCAAGCACCCACGCCGACGGGACGGCAGTCCGCGAGAGAGCGCCCACGCCGACGGGACGGCGGTCCGCGAGAGAGCGCCCACGCCGACGGGACGGCGGTCCGCGGGAGAGCACCCACGCCGACAGGACGGCGGTTGTGCGGGAGAGCACCCACGCCGACAGGACGGCGGTTGTGCGGGAGAGCGCCCGCGGCCCGGGGGGTCGCGGGCGCCTCGTACCCGCCGGGGGTACGTCCGGCGTGCTCGTCGGGGCGTACGCGCGTGCGTACCCGTCAGGGGTGGATTCCGGGTCCGGCTAGAGGCCGGCTGCGGCGCGGGCTATGTCCGACGCGAACGTCGAGACCTCGGAGTAGACGCCGGGGTAGCCGGCCCGCGCGCAGCCCTCGCCCCAGCTGACGATGCCGACCTGGATGTACGCGCCCGCGGTGTCCCTGCGGAACATGGGCCCGCCGGAGTCGCCCTGGCAGGTGTCCACGCCGCCTTGGGGGAACCCGGCGCAGATCTCGTCGCCGGGCACCAGATCGCTGCCGTAGGCACGCTGACAGGTGGCGTCGTCGACGAAGGGGACCTGTGCCTTGAGCAGATAGCGCTGCTGGCCGCCGCCCTCGCTCGCCGCGCCCCAGCCGGCGACGGTGAAGTCGCCGTTGTTGTACGCCGTGCTGGTGGCGATCGCAAGCGTGGGCAGGTCGACGGCCCGGGCCAGCTTGATCAGCGCCCAGTCCTTGCCCTTGCCGTTGTAACCCGGGGCCTGCACCACCTTGGTCGACTTCACCTTGATCGCGCTGCTGCTCCGGAGGTCCACGACGCCGGCGGTGGCGGTGATGGAGGTGTTGGTGCCGGATCCGCTGACGCAGTGTGCGGCGGTCAGGACGATGTTCTTGGCGTACAGGGCCCCGCCGCAGCCCATGGAGAGCCGCACCATGAACGGGAACTCGCCCTGCGCGGCACGCGTCCCGCCGACGACGGGCTGGGGAGCCGCCTGCGCCGACAAGGGGCTGGAGCGAGAGGGCGGCGAGCGCGACCGTGATGGCCGCGATGGCTCTCTTGAGGCCGCCGGTCTTCTTCAGAAGCTTCACCGTGCTTCCTTCCGTGGGGGGTTGACCCGGTGGCGGTAGCGCGCCGTGTGCCTGGCATGCTCCCGCCAACTCTTTCCGGATTATCCGGATTATCGGGAGACCGGACGCGGGCGACAAGAACCGCTTTCCGGCCAGACGGCGCGCGCCAATACGGGCCCTACGCCCGCGCACGACAAGACGGCCCTACGCCCGCGTACGCCCCACCGCGGCAGGAAGCGTGCACGCGTCCAGGAGGAAGCGCGCATACAGTGGAGTCGGAGCCGGCGTCTTCAGGGGGTGCGGACGTGGCGAACGGCGGGCCTGTCGAGCACGGCTATCCGCATCTGGACACGGTGCGGGCGGCCATCACCGCGCTGTACAAACGACTCTCGTACGACACCATCCGCACCTTCGCGACCAGCGTGGTCCCGGCCGACGTGGCGTTCTTGGACCAGGACGACCTGCATCTGGGCGCCCAGCGCGTGGCGCACGAGATGGTGCGCCACTACCGGCTGCCGGACGCCCGGGTGATCGTCAGCTTCCGTGAGATGACACACGCGGCGAACGTCGAACTCGCCGCCGGGCCCGAGTACTTCGTGGAGCTGAACGACCGGTTCCGCACCCATCGGCGGGACATCGGCGCAGCCCTCGCGCACGAGGTGATGCATGTGTATCTGCACCGCCTGGACCTGTCCTTTCCCGGCACGCGCGACAACGAGATCCTCACCGACACGGCGGCGACGTACCTGGGCGCGGGCTGGCTGCTTCTCGACGCCTACCGAGAGGACGGGGCGTCGTCGCAGAAGCTCGGCTATCTCACCCCGGAGGAGTTCGGCTACGTCCTCGCCAAGCGGGCGCTGCTGTTCGGCGAGGACCCCGCGATCTGGTTCACCAGCCCGCAGGCGTACACGGCGTACACGAAGGGCATGGCGCAGGCCCGCCGTGACGAGCAGCAGCCGCCGTTGACGTCGGCCGGATGGGCGGGCCGCCGCCGCTACGCCAGGGACCGCCGTCACGCCCAGGACCACTCCGCGCCCGGCCCGCACCCGGGCGTGGCCTACTCCTTCACCCCGGCCGGCCGCGGCCCGCTGGGCGTCTGTTTCCCCTGCCCGACCTGTCACCAGCGGATCAAGGTGCCCGTGCGGGGGCGGGTGCGGGCGCGCTGCGGACTGTGCCGGACCGTACTGGAGTGCGACACCTGAGGGCCGGCCACCGCCGGGTGTGACGGAGAGGCTCCCCGAAGGGAGCAGAAGGTGGCGCAGAACACCGGAAATTCCTTTGCCCACGGTCCCGCCGGCGAGCGAGGGTCGAGGTATGAACACGCGTGAGCCGCTGGAGCTGTTCGCGGCGGTGTACGAAGGGGACGAGAACGCGGTCCTGCGACTGCTGCGCGCGGGTGCCGATCCCGACTCGGTGGACGCCGAGCGCCAGACCGTCCTGTACCTGGCGGCGGTGAGCGACGCGCCGGGCATCGTACGGCTGCTCCTGGCGGCGGGCGCCGACCCCGACCGCCTCAGCGCGGGCGCCGACGCGCCGCTGTGCGGGGCCGTCTGCGGGGGCCACACCGAGGTCGTACGGGCGCTGCTGGCGGCCGGCGCCGCACCCGACCTGCGGGAGGAGTACGGTTTCCGGGCGCTGACGTGGGCGGTGCAGCGCGGGCACCTGGAGGTGCTACGGGCGCTGCTGGCGGCGGGAGCGGACCCCGACCTGCCCGGTCCCGACGGCGAACCCCCGCTGGTGGCGGCCGCCCGTCGCGGCTCGCCCGGCTGTGTACGGGAGCTGCTGGCGCATGGGGCGCGGGCACGGCTGGAGGCCCTGGCGGAGGCCCGGCGCTGGCTGGCGCTGGACGTCGAGGAGGAACTCCGTGCGGGACTGGAGGCGGCCTACGGGCCGGGGTACGAGTACGTCGTGAGCCGCCGGGAGGACGAGCCCGGGACGGTGACCGTCGAGGTGGCGCTCCTGCGCGACGGCCGGCCCGCGGCGGGCAACGACCGGCAGACGGGGCACAGCGCGATAGTGAACCTGCTGGAAACGGCTCCCGGCACGCTCGACGGCTAGGGGGTTTCGTTCGGATCGGCCCGGGTCCGCGACGCCCGGCACGGCACCTCGCCGCGTTGTCGGACCACCCGAGTACATCCAGTACATGGGAGGTCCTCCGCCCTACGATCTTCCCCCAGCCACCACGGGGAGGTGCCCCCCGCACCGGAGGCCGCGGCCTGATCCGGACTGATCCGAACGTAACCCCCTAGCCGGCTCCCTCAAGGGATGGCCGGGCAGGCCGGGCGAGCCGCGCAGAACGAGCACGCGGCCATACGGACTCCCTTACGCTGCGGGGCGGGGAGCCGCCGTTACGCGACCACAGCCCCTCGTGGATCACCGTCCCCACAAGTTCGCTATTTTGTTCGCCGCCGTCCCCACCGGCTCGCCTTTGTCCATCCCCCGTCCGAGGAGCCGGCCGTGGAGCCCGAGTCCGCCGTCACCACCTGCTACCGCCATCCCAAGGTGGAGTCCTACGTCCGCTGCATCCGCTGCGACCGCTACATCTGCCCGGACTGCATGCGCGAGGCCGCCGTAGGCCACCAGTGCGTGGAGTGCGTCAAGGAGGGCGCGCGGTCGATCCGCCAGGCGCGTACGGCGTTCGGCGGCCGGATCACCACGGCGCCCCTGGTGACGTATGTCCTGATCTGCCTCAACGTCCTCGCCTATCTGGGCGAGTTGGTTCGTCCGGCGATCGTGGACCGGTTCTCGATGCTGGGTGCCGGTCTCCGGGGACCGGACGGCGGCCACTACCTGTGGCAGTTCCCGTACCCCGCGGAGCTGCATGCGGAGGGTGTGGTCGGCGGGCAGTGGGAGCGGCTGCTGACGGGGGCGTTCCTGCACCTGCCGCCCACCCAGGGGACGTTCGGCATCCTGCACATCGTGATGAACATGGTGTCGCTGTGGAACATCGGCCGGGTCGTGGAGGCCCAACTGGGCCGAGTCCGCTATCTCGCGCTCTACCTGCTGTCCGCCCTCGGCGGCTCGGTGCTCGTCCTGCTGATCGCACCTGACACCGACACGGTCGGCGCCTCCGGCGCGATCTTCGGACTGGGCGCGGCCTACTACGTGATGGCCCGCCGTCTCGGCGCCGACATGAGCACCGTCAACCGCTACATGGCGGGCCTGCTGCTGTGGCTGCTGATCTCCGCGGGCCTCACCTCCTGGCAGGGCCACCTCGGCGGCCTGCTGGCGGGCGGGCTGGTGACCCTGGCGTACGCGTACGTCCCCCGGGGACCGCGCCGCGGTCTGTTCCAGGCGGCCGCCTGCGCAGCGCTGCTGGTCCTGCTGGTGCTGCTGACGGTCGGCAAGGTCACGTCGCTGACGGGCTGAGCGGTTCCGCGCATGCGACGGCGCCCGCCCCATGGTCCGGTCGGGGACTTGTGGGCAGGCGCCGTCTGCGTTCCGTACGCCTTTGTACGGGACGTGGGATGAGTGACCGTCAGGTCACGTCCTGATGGCTCAGACCGCCAGTGCGCGGTCGGTCGGGCGGATCGGGGCCGGCAGGTCGCTGATGCCCGTGAGGTAGCGGTCGACGCCACGGGCCGCCGAACGGCCCTCGGCGATCGCCCACACGATCAGCGACTGGCCGCGGCCGGCGTCGCCCGCCACGAACACGCCCGGTACGTTCGTCTGGAAGTCGGCGTCACGGGCGATGTTGCCGCGCTCGTCCAGCTCCAGACCGAACTGCTCGACCAGTCCGTTCTGCTGGTCGGTGCCGGTGAAGCCCATGGCGAGGGTGACCAGCTGTGCCGGGATCTTCCGCTCGGTGCCCGGCTTCCGGGTCAGCTTGCCGTCCACGAACTCGACCTCGGCGAGATGCAGCCACTGCACGTTGCCGTCCTCGTCGCCCTCGAAGTGGGTGGTGGAGGCCGAGTAGATGCGCTCGCCGCCCTCCTCGTGGGCCGAGGTGACCTTGTAGAGGAGCGGGAAGGTCGGCCACGGCTGGCTGACCGGGTGCCGCTCGTCGTTCGGACGGGGCATGATCTCCAGCTGGGTGACGGAGGCCGCGCCCTGGCGGTGGGCCGTGCCCACGCAGTCCGCGCCCGTGTCACCGCCGCCGATCACGACCACGTGCTTGCCCTCGGCCGAGATCGGCGAGGTGACGTAGTCGCCCTCCTGCACCTTGTTGGACAGGGGCAGGTACTCCATGGCCTGGTGGATGCCCTTGAGCTCGCGGCCCGGCACGGGGAGGTCGCGTGCGGTCGTCGCGCCGGCGGCGATCACCACGGCATCGTACCGCTTGCGCAGGTCCGTCGCCTTGATGTCGCGGCCGACCTCGACGCCGGTACGGAAGCGGGTGCCCTCCGCGCGCATCTGCTCGATACGGCGGTTGATGTGCCGCTTCTCCATCTTGAACTCGGGGATGCCATAGCGGAGCAGACCGCCGACGCGGTCCGCGCGCTCGTACACGGCGACCGTGTGACCGGCCCGGGTCAGCTGCTGGGCGGCGGCGAGACCGGCCGGGCCCGAGCCGATGACCGCGACCGTCTTGCCGGACAGGCGCTCGGGGACCTGCGGCTTCACCGTGCCGCTGTCCCACGCCTTGTCGATGATCGAGACCTCGACGTTCTTGATGGTGACGGGCGGCTGGTTGATGCCGAGCACGCACGCCGACTCGCACGGGGCCGGGCACAGCCGTCCGGTGAACTCGGGGAAGTTGTTCGTGGCGTGCAGGCGTTCGGACGCGCCGGCCCAGTCCTCGCGGTAGGCGTAGTCGTTCCACTCGGGGATCAGGTTCCCGAGCGGACAGCCGTTGTGGCAGAACGGGATACCGCAGTCCATGCACCGGCTGGCCTGCTTGCTGATGATCGGCAGCAGCGAACCGGGTACGTAGACCTCGTTCCAGTCCTTCTTGCGCTCCTCCACCGGGCGGGACTCGGCGACCTCGCGGCCGTGCGTCAGGAAGCCCTTGGGATCAGCCATTGGTCGCCGCCTCCATCATCTTCTCGGTGATCTCGGTCTCGGTGAGACCGGCTCGCTCGGCGGCGTCCTTGGCGGCGAGCACTGCCTTGTACGTGCTGGGGATGATCTTGCTGAAGCGGTCCACGGCGACGGACCACTCGGCGAGGAGCTTCTCGGCGACCGTGGAGCCGGTCTCCTCGGCGTGACGGCGCACCACGTCGTGCAGCCACTGCTTGTCGGCGTCGTCCAGGGCTTCGATGGAGCCGTGGTTGCCCGCGTTGACGTTGTCGGGGTTCAGGTCGATGACGTACGCGATGCCGCCCGACATACCGGCCGCGAAGTTGCGGCCCGTCTCGCCGAGCACGACCGCGTGGCCACCGGTCATGTACTCGCAGCCGTGGTCGCCCACGCCCTCCGACACCACCAGGGCACCGGAGTTGCGGACGCAGAACCGCTCGCCGCTACGACCGCGCAGGAACAGCTCGCCGCCGGTCGCGCCGTAGGCGATGGTGTTGCCCGCGATCGTCGAGTACTCGGCGAGGTGCTCGGCACCGCGGTCCGGGCGCACGATGACCCGGCCGCCGGACAGGCCCTTGCCGACGTAGTCGTTGGCGTCGCCCTCCAGGCGCAGGGTGACACCGCGCGGCAGGAACGCGCCGAAGGACTGGCCCGCCGAGCCGGTGAAGGTGATGTCGATCGTGTCGTCGGGCAGACCCGCGCCGCCGAACTTCTTCGTCACCTCGTGGCCGAGCATGGTGCCGACCGTGCGGTTGATGTTGCGGATCGCGACCTGGGCGCGCACCGGCTGGGCCTCGGCCTGGGAGTTCGCGGCCAGGGCGTCGGCGGCGAGCTTGATCAGCTCGTTGTCCAGCGCCTTCTCCAGGCCATGGTCCTGGGCGACGAGCTGGTGGCGCACCGCGCCCTCGGGCAGCTCGGGCACGTGGAACAGCGGCTCCAGGTCCAGGCCCTGCGCCTTCCAGTGGTCGACCGCGCGGGTCACGTCGAGGACCTCGGCGTGGCCGACGGCCTCCTCGATGGAGCGGAAGCCCAGCTCGGCGAGAAGCTCGCGGACCTCCTCGGCGATGAACCGGAAGAAGTTCACGACGAACTCGGCCTTGCCGGCGAAGCGCTCGCGCAGCACCGGGTTCTGGGTGGCGATGCCGACCGGGCAGGTGTCCAGGTGGCAGACGCGCATCATGACGCAGCCGGACACGACGAGCGGCGCGGTCGCGAAACCGAACTCCTCGGCGCCGAGCAGCGCGGCGATGACGACGTCACGGCCGGTCTTCAGCTGGCCGTCGGTCTGTACGACGATGCGGTCGCGCAGGCCGTTGAGCAGCAGCGTCTGCTGGGTCTCGGCGAGACCCAGCTCCCAGGGCCCGCCGGCGTGCTTGAGGGAGGTCAGCGGGGAGGCACCCGTACCGCCGTCGTGGCCGGAGATCAGGACCACGTCCGCATGCGCCTTCGACACACCCGCGGCGACTGTGCCGACGCCGACCTCCGACACCAGCTTCACGTGGATCCGCGCCTGCGGGTTCGCGTTCTTCAGGTCGTGGATCAGCTGGGCCAGGTCCTCGATGGAGTAGATGTCGTGGTGCGGCGGCGGGGAGATCAGGCCGACGCCGGGTGTCGAGTGCCGGGTCTTGGCCACCCACGGGTAGACCTTGTGGCCGGGCAGCTGGCCGCCCTCGCCGGGCTTGGCGCCCTGGGCCATCTTGATCTGGATGTCGTCCGCGTTGACCAGGTACTCGGAGGTCACACCGAAGCGGCCGGAGGCCACCTGCTTGATCGCCGAGCGGCGGGCCGGGTCGTACAGGCGCTCGGGGTCCTCGCCGCCTTCGCCGGTGTTGGACTTGGCGCCCAGCTGGTTCATGGCGATGGCGAGCGTCTCGTGCGCCTCCTTGGAGATGGAGCCGTACGACATGGCGCCGGTGGAGAAGCGCTTGACGATCTCGGAGACCGGCTCGACCTCGTCGACCGGGATCGGCTGGCGGCCGGACTGGAAGCCGAACAGGCCGCGCAGCGTCATCAGGCGCTCGGACTGCTCGTTCACGCGGGACGTGTACTTCTTGAAGATGTCGTAGCGGCCGGTGCGGGTGGAGTGCTGGAGGCGGAAGACCGTCTCCGGGTCGAACAGGTGCGGCTCGCCCTCGCGGCGCCACTGGTACTCGCCGCCGATCTCCAGCGCGCGGTGCGCGGGAGCGATGCCGGAGGCCGGGTAGGCCTTGGCGTGGCGGGCGGCGACCTCCTTGGCGATGACGTCGATACCGACGCCGCCGATCTTGGTGGTGGTGCCGTTGAAGTACTTGTCGACGAAGGCCTCGTCCAGGCCGACGGCCTCGAAGACCTGGGCGCCCCGGTAGGAGGCGACGGTCGAGATGCCCATCTTGGACATGACCTTGAGCACGCCCTTGCCGAGCGCGTAGATCAGGTTGCGGATGGCCTTCTCGGGCTCGACGCCCGGCAGGAACGTCCCTGCACGGACCAGGTCCTCGACGGACTCCATGGCGAGGTACGGGTTGACGGCCGCGGCGCCGTAGCCGATGAGCAGGGCGACGTGGTGGACCTCGCGGACGTCGCCGGCCTCCACCAGCAGGCCCACGTGGGTGCGCTGCTTGGTGCGGATGAGGTGGTGGTGGACGGCCGCGGTGAGCAGGAGCGACGGGATCGGCGCGTGCTCCGCGTCGGAGTGCCGGTCGGACAGGACGATCAGACGGGCGCCGTTCTCGATGGCCGCGTCGGCCTCGGCGCAGATCTCCTCCAGGCGCGCGGCGAGGGCGTCGCCACCGCCGGAGACCCGGTAGAGGCCGGAGAGCGTCGCGGCCTTCATGCCGGGCATGTCGCCGTCGGCGTTGATGTGGATGAGCTTGGCCAGCTCGTCGTTGTCGATCACCGGGAAAGGCAGCACGACGCTGCGGCAGGAGGCCGCGGTCGGCTCCAGCAGGTTGCCCTGCGGGCCCAGCGACGAGCGCAGGGAGGTGACCAGCTCCTCGCGGATGGCGTCCAGCGGCGGGTTGGTGACCTGCGCGAACAGCTGGGTGAAGTAGTCGAACAGCAGCCGTGGACGCTCGGACAGCGCGGCGATCGGCGAGTCGGTACCCATGGAGCCGATCGGCTCGGCACCGGTCTTGGCCATCGGCGCGAGGATGACGCGCAGTTCCTCCTCGGTGTAGCCGAAGGTCTGCTGGCGGCGGGTGACCGAGGCGTGCGTGTGCACGATGTGCTCGCGCTCGGGCAGGTCGCCGAGCTCGATCTCGCCGGCCTCCAGCCACTCCTGGTACGGCTGCGCGGCGGCCAGGGTCGCCTTGATCTCGTCGTCCTCGATGATGCGGTGCTCGGCGGTGTCGACGAGGAACATGCGGCCGGGCTGAAGGCGGCCCTTGCGGACGACCTTGGCGGGGTCGATGTCGAGGACGCCGACCTCGGAGCCGAGGACGACGAGGCCGTCGTCGGTGACCCAGTAGCGGCCGGGGCGCAGGCCGTTGCGGTCGAGCACGGCGCCGACCTGGGTGCCGTCGGTGAAGGTGACGCAGGCGGGGCCGTCCCAGGGCTCCATCATCGTGGAGTGGAACTGGTAGAAGGCGCGCCGGGCCGGGTCCATGGAGTCGTGGTTCTCCCACGCCTCCGGGATCATCATCAGCACCGAGTGCGGCAGGGAGCGGCCGCCGAGGTGCAGGAGTTCGAGCACCTCGTCGAAGGAGGCGGAGTCGGAGGCGTCCGGCGTGCAGACCGGGAAGATCCGCTCCAGCTTCTCCTGGGGGCCGAACAGGTCGGAGAGCAGCTGTGACTCGCGGGCGCGCATCCAGTTGCGGTTGCCCTTGACCGTGTTGATCTCGCCGTTGTGGGCGACGAAGCGGTACGGGTGGGCGAGCGGCCAGCTCGGGAAGGTGTTGGTGGAGAAGCGCGAGTGCACCAGCGCGATGGCCGTCGCGAAGCGGCGGTCGGACAGGTCCGGGAAGAAGGGTTCCAGCTGGCCGGTGGTCAGCATGCCCTTGTAGACGATCGTGCGCGCGGACAGCGACGGGAAGTACACGCCGGCCTCGCGCTCGGCGCGCTTGCGCAGCACGAACGCCTTGCGGTCGAGGGCGATGCCCTTGCTCGCGCCGTCCGTCACGAACAGCTGACGGAAGACGGGCATGGTGGAGCGGGCGGTGGCGCCGAGCAGCTCGGGGGCGACCGGCACCTCGCGCCAGCCGAGAACGGTCAGGCCCTCGTCCGCGGCGATCGTCTCGATCTGCGTGACGGCTCCGGCGGCGCCCTCCTCGGGCAGGAAGGCGATGCCGACGGCGTAGGCACCCGCCTCGGGCAGCTTGAATCCGGCCACCTCGCGGAAGAACGCGTCGGGCACCTGGGAGAGGATGCCGGCGCCGTCACCCGAGTCGGGCTCGGAGCCGGTGGCACCGCGGTGCTCCAGATTGCGCAGAACGGTCAGCGCCTGCTCGACCAGCGCATGGCTCGCCTCGCCGGTGAGGGTGGCCACGAAACCGACGCCGCAGGCGTCGTGTTCGTCACGGGGGTCGTACATACCCTGCGCAGCAGGGCGAGCATCCATGAACGACCAGTTCTGGCCGTTCGTGGAGTGCTGGGACGGCTGGCGCGTCGTACGCATCGGCTCTCCCGTCGTCGTCATGTGGCATATGCAGTGCCGAGGGACGACGTTGGCCCTCTGCGTCAGGTGCAAAATTTCGTGCAGGTTACATGATGGAGCGGTTCTCGGGAAGTGGATAGCCCGTTCCAGCATGCGGACATCGGCGGGTCGCGGTACGGGTTCCACGCACGGCGATGGAGTCAGGGGGCGCAAGCGGACAGATCGGTGTCCGTCGGGCCGGGGCGGGCGGGCGTCGTCGCCCACCGCGAAGGTGCGGCGCAGGCCTCATTGCCGGCGGTGCTTACGGCTCATGCCCGGTGGTTAAGCAATCGAAACCGTGGAGTAACGACTACTTATACGGCCCCTCGCATAAGTAGCGCGCCTCTTGTCATCCTACGGCGGTACCGAACAGGCTGCCCAGGGCGTACGTCACACCCGCCGCGGCGCCACCGAGAGCCAGCTGCCGCAGTCCGCTGTACCACCAGGTCCGTGCCGTCACCTTGGCCACGACCGCGCCACAGGCGAAGAGCCCGAGGAGGGCGAGCAGCACGGCGGGCCACAGGGCGTGGGCGCCGAGCAGATACGGCAGGAGGGGCAGAAGGGCGCCGAGGGCGAAGGAGCCGAAGCTGGAGACGGCGGCCACCAGCGGGGAGGGCAGGTCGCCCGGGTCGACACCGAGCTCCTCTCGGGCGTGTATCTCCAGAGCCTGCTCCGGGTCGCGGGAGAGCTGCCTGGCGACCTCGCGGGCCAGCGCGGGCTCGACCCCGCGGGCCTCGTACAGTGCCGCCAGCTCCCGCTCCTCGTCCTCGGGATGCTTGCGCAGCTCACGGCGCTCGACGTCGAGCTCCGCCTCCACCAGCTCGCGCTGCGAGGCGACGGAGGTGTACTCGCCCGCGGCCATGGAGAAGGCCCCGGCGGCCAGGCCCGCGAGACCGGTGAGGATGATGGTCTGCTGACCGACGGATCCGCCGGCGACACCGGTCATCAGGGCCAGGTTCGACACCAGTCCGTCCATGGCGCCGAAGACGGCGGGGCGCAGCCAGCCGCCGTTCACATCGCGGTGAGTGTGGTTGTCCCGGTGCGCCTCGTGCAGCGTCGCCTCGGTCTCGATGATGGCCATGCCCGGTCCCCCAGGTGCTTGATTGGACTGTTTCCACTTTTCGACAACGGCAAAAGTACGCCGGGAATTTCCTCCCCGCCAGCAAGGAAAGGCTGGGCTAACCTGCACTTTTGACCCTGAGTGCTCATCGGTGGACGGATCTGCACAGATGTCGGACGGGTGATGCTGAGGTCGGCGAGGCTCGGGGGGACGGCTCCGGTGGCACAGATCCGCAAAGCGGTTCCGATGTCCCGGACCGGGGGCGGGGCATCCTGAGAGGAGAGGCTCCGTATGGCTTCCATCGCCTGCACTCCCCCGGCCCCGGGGCAGGCCTCCTGCCTGCGGGAACGGGCGCGCGGCGCGCTGCTCGGCCTCGCCGTCGGGGATGCGCTGGGCGCGCCCGCCGAGAACCTGAAGCCGTCCGAGATCCGCGCCCGCTGGGGCCGCATCACGGGGTACGTCGTCGACCAGCCCTCCGGAACGGACGACACGGAGTACGCGATCTTCTCGGGCCTGCTGCTGGCCCGGCACGGCTCGGCGCTCACCGTGGCGCAGGTGGAGGCGGCCTGGCACCGGTGGATCGCGGACCGGGACGAGGGCCCGTTCCGGGGGGCGGGCTTCAGCGAGCGGGGCACCCTGGAGAACCTCCGCCGGGGCCTCGCGGCGCCCATCTCGGCGCAGCACCGGCACGCCTGGAGCGACGGCCTGGCCATGCGGGCGGCTCCCTTCGGCGTCTTCGCCGCGGGCCGCCCCGCGGAGGCGGCCCGGCTGGTGGCCGTCGACGGCTCGGTGAGCCACGAGGGGGAGGGCATCTACGGGGGTCAGGCGGTCGCGGCCGGGGTCGCGGCGGCGATGGCGGGAGCACCGACGACCGCCGTGGTGGCCTCGGCCCTCGCGGTCGTGCCCGACGACTCCTGGACGGCCCGCTCCCTGCGCCGCGCGGTCGCCGCGGCCCGCCGGGGCGACCGCGCGGTCCGCTCCGCGGTGGTGATCGGCGGCTATCCCTGGACGGACCTCGCCCCCGAGGCGGTGGCCCTGGCCTTCGGCGCGTACGCGGCGGCGGACGGCGACTTCAGGGAGGCGGTGCTGACGGCGGTGAACATGGGCCGGGACGCCGACACCACGGCGGCGGTCGCGGGCGCCCTGGCCGGCGCGACCTGTGGGGTGTCGGCGATCCCGGAGGCGTGGGCGGCGGCGATCGGCCCGGTCCGCGGCCGGTGCCTGCCCTCCATGGCCGGCCACCATGTGCTCGCGGTGGCGGACCTGCTGACTCCGGAGGACACCAGGCCAGGGGCCACGGAAAGCACCGCACCCACACAGACCACAGGGACGAGGGGGTCGACGGAGACCTCCGTGGCACGGGGCAGCGCCACGCCCGCGCGACCGGTCCGGCCCGCCGTCGGCGGCGATCCGGTGCGGCGCAACAGGCCCCCACGGCAGGACACCCGCGCCCAGCCCGACCCCGCGGCCTACGCGGAGGCGGCGTACAGGGACGCGGCGGACGAGGACGAGGTGGAGCCGTGAGCGGACGAGAGGACGCCCTGAGCGCGCCCGCGGGTCCCCGTCGCATCGAGGGGCTGCTGCTCGGGCTCGCCGCGGGCGACGCCGCCGGCTGGCCGGCCGCCCGGCACCGGGCCGCCCGTATGCCTGAGTGGACCCGGCGGCTGACCCGGGAACTGGACACCTTCGCCGAGCAGAACGCGACCACCACCCTGCCCGTGCCGATCGCGCTCAACCAGCCGCCGGAGCCGCTGCGGCTGGGGCCCTCGGACGACGCGGAGTGGGCGGCGTTCGCGGCGGAGGCCGTGTTGCGGGCCGGGGACGGCAGCGCGCTCGGCGACCTCGACCGGCAGCGCAGGACGCGCGCGGCCATCGATCTGTCCTGGAACGCCGTCGCCGCCGAGGTCGCCGCCGCCGCCGACCGCGCGCCGGAGGTCGAATCGGCCGTTCTGCCGCTGCGGGCCCGCATCTCCGTGCGCGCCGGGCTCGGCAACCTCGCAACCGGTCTGCGCCCGCCGGCCACCGGCCACGACAACCCGCACTACTTCGACGACGCGGCCTGCGTACGGGCCTGCGTCCTGGCCGTGGCGCACCCGGGAGATCCCCGGCTCGCCGCCGAACTGGCGGAGTTCGACGCCCGCTACACCCAGGACGGCGACGGGGTGCACGGTGCGCGCGCCATGGCCGCGGCCCTCTCGCTCGCCCTGTCCGGGGAGCCGGTCGAGCGCTGCGTGGCGGCCGCGCTGGCCGAACTTCCCGAGTCCACCGAGATCGGCCGCAACGCCCGGCACGCGCTGACGCTGGCCCGGGACGGCGACCGCGCCTTCTGTGTCGTACCGCTGCTGGAGCACCAGATCGTCGACCACGTCTACAGCTACGGCGTCGCGGCCGCGGAGACCGTCCCGGTGGCGCTCGCCCTGGCGACGGCGGCCCGCGGCCGGATCGCCGAGGCCGTGCCCGCCGCCGCCTGCCTGTCGCGGGTCGCCGACTCCGCCCCCGCCCTGGCGGGCGCGCTGACCGGGGCGATCGGCGGCGGCGCGGCGATCCCGCCCGCCTGGCGCGACGCCTGCCGCACCCTCTCCGGCTGCGCGCTCCCCCGGCTGACCGGTACCGACCTCGTACACCTCGCCGAACTCCTGGAGGCAACGGAACTAACCGCTCCAGGTGGATGATTCCGGACATGACGCCTACTTCTGACGAGACGACCCCTCTCGACGAACGCATCACCGGCGCCCTGGTCGGCGCCGCCGTCGGCGACGCCCTCGGCGGGCCCGTCGAGGGCCACTCCCCCGAGGAGATCGTCGAACGGCACGGAGGCCGCGTGCACGGACTCGTCGGACCCTGGCACGGCGACGCCTGGCGGACCGCCCGCCCCGTCGCGCCGTACCACAAGGGCGACGGCCATGTCACCGACGACACCTTGATGACGCACGCGCTGGTACGGGTGTACGCGGCCGTCCGTGACCACCTCGACGCGTACGCGATCGCCGAACACCTGGTCCCCGACCTGATGACGAACCCGCGCTGGATCCCGGAGCTCGAGGCGGAGGCCATCCCCCTCCAGCGGCTCTTCCTCGCGGAGAAGTGGCTTGTGACCAGGCTCCACTACGGGCACGTCGATCCGCGTGAGGCGGGCGTCGGCAACATCGTCAACTGCGGTGCGGCGATGTACATGGCGCCGGTCGGCCTGGTCAACGCGGCCAATCCGGCGGGCGCGTACGCCGAGGCCCTGGGCGTGGCGGGGGCGCACCAGTCGTCGTACGGCAGGGAGGCGGCCGGGGTGTTCGCGGCGGCGGTGGCGGCCGCGTGCGCGCCGGGCGCGAGTGCCGACTCGGTCGTGGACGCGTGCCTGGCCGTGGCGAAGGACGGTACGCGCGCCGCCATCGAGACGGTCTGCGACACGGCCTCCCGCTACTCGGACTTCGAGTCGGCGCTGCGTCCGCTGCGGGAGGCGGTCGCGCCCTACGACACGGTCGGCCCCGACTACCGCGCCCCGTCCCTGGGCGCCCGCCGGCCCTCCCGACTGCACGCGATCGAGGAACTCCCGGTGGCGCTGGGCATGGTGGTGGTGGCACGCGGCGACTACCGGCACGCGGTGCTCGGATCGGTCAACTACGGCCGGGACTGCGACTCCATCGCGACGATGGCGGGCGCGGTCACGGGCGCGCTGGGGTCGGAGGTGCCGTCCTACTGGGCGAAGGAGGTCGCGGAGGCGAGCCGTCTGGACCTGCACGCCCCGGCACGGACGCTGACGGAGGTCACCTGGGAGATCTTCGCCCGGGACCTGCGCCGACGCCGGGCCCATGAGACGGCGTTCGCCCGGATGGGAGGCCCGAGGTGCTCCGACTGACCTGGGTCCAGCCGGAGGACCTGCTCAGCCACGAGCTGCACCAGTCGGCGCACGAGGGCCGGGAGACATCGGCCGTCGCGGCGAGGTGGTACCGGGCGGGCGGCCCCGAGGCCCCGTCGCGGGCAGGCGCGTCGCCGGGCCCGGTGTCCCCGTATCTGCGGGTGCTGGCAAAGGATCTGCTGGACGAGCTGGCCGATCTCCCCCGCCGGTCGGCGGAGCAGGAGCCGACTCATCTGGAACGGATCAAGGCCTTGTGTCCCGACTGGCCCGACCGGTCGGGGGACGCCACGGCCCCGGCCGAGGCCCGCCTGGAGGCCGCCTGGCTCGGCCGGGCCGTCGGCTGCCTCCTCGGCAAGCCCGTCGAGAAGCTTCCCCTGGAGGGCATCCGCCGACTCGCCCGCGCCACGGGCAACTGGCCTCTGCGCACCTGGTTCACGGCCCGCGGAGTGCCGGGCGACCTCGCCGAGCAGTACCCGTGGAACCGCCGCTCCGCGAGGAACTCCCTCGCCGAGAACATCGACGGCATGCCCGAGGACGACGACCTCAACTACCCATTGCTCAACCTCCTGTTGCTCGGCCGCCACGGCAAGGCCTTCACCACCGCGGACGTGGCACGGCTCTGGCTCGACGAACTCCCCGCCGGCCGCGCCTTCACCGCCGAACGCATCGCCTACCGCAATCTGCTCTGCGGCATCGAACCCCCGCACACCGCCCGCCACCGCAATCCCTTCCGCGAGTGGATCGGCGCCCTGATCCGTGCGGACGTCCACGGCTGGACCAACCCGGGCGACCCGGCCGCCGCGGCCGAACAGGCCCACCGCGACGTCACCCTCACGCACACCGCGAACGGCGTCTACGCGGCCATGTTCGCGGCGGCCGTCCTCGCCGAGGCGGCCGGCGGCGCCCATGACGTCCACCACTGCCTGCGCACCGGCCTCACCGTGGTCCCACCCGACTCCCGGCTGGCCCGCGCCGTCCGCCACGCGATCCGCCTCGCCCGCGCGACACGGGACTTCGAGGTGGTCGTCGACACACTCCACTGCACCCACCGCAGGTACCACTGGGTGCACGCCGTCCCCAACACCGCCCTGATCGCCGCCGCCCTCACCCACGCCGACGGCGACTTCACCGGCTCCGTCTGCCGGGCCGTGTCCGGAGGCTGGGACACCGACTCGAACGGCGCGACGGCGGGCAGCGTCGCGGGCCTGCTGGCCGGACACCCCGGCGCGCTGCCCGACCGCTGGACGGCCCCTCTCAAGAACCGGCTGACCACGTCGGTCGGCGACTTCAACGGCATCGGCTTCGACGTCCTGGCCCACCTCACCCACCGGGGAGCCCACCGCTCATGACCGCGCCCCTGACCGGCCTCCGTGTCCTCGATCTCGCCACCCTCTTCGCCGGCCCCCTCGCCGCGACCCTGCTCGGTGACTTCGGTGCCGAGGTCATCAAGGTCGAACATCCGGCCAGGCCGGATCCCTCCCGCGGCCACGGCCCGGCGAAGAACGGGGTGGGCCTGTGGTGGAAGCTGCTGGGCCGCAACAAACGCACGATGACCCTCGACCTGTCCCGGCCCGGCGGGCGGACGACACTGCTGCGCCTGGCCGCGACCGCCGACGTGGTGATCGAGAACTTCCGCCCGGGCACGCTGGAGAAGTGGGGCCTGGGCTGGGACGAGCTGTCGGCCGCGAACCCCCGGCTGGTCCTCGCCCGGGTGACCGCCTTCGGCCAGTTCGGGCCCTACGCGCACCGCCCCGGCTTCGGCACGCTCGCGGAGGCGATGAGCGGGTTCGCGGCCATCACCGGGGAGCCGGAGGCGCCCCCGACGCTGCCGCCGTTCGGACTGGCCGACTCGATCGCGGCCCTCGCGACGGCGTACGCGGTGCTGACCGCCCTCGCGGGCCGCGACCGCACGGGCGCGGGACAGGTGGTGGATCTGGCGATCATCGAACCGATCCTCACGGTCCTCGGCCCGCAGCCGATCTGGTACGACCAGCTGGGCCACGTCCAGCGGCGCACCGGCAACCGCTCACCGAACAACGCGCCGCGCAACACCTACCGCACGGCGGAGGGCGACTGGGTCGCCGTCTCCACGTCCGCGCAGTCCGTCGCCGAGCGGGTGATGCGCCTGGTGGGCCGCCCGGAGGTGATCGAGGAGCCGTGGTTCGCGACCGGTGAGGACCGGGCCCGGCACGCCGAGGTGCTCGACGAGGCGGTCGGCGGGTGGATCGCCGGCCACACCCGCGCGGAGGTGCTGAAGGAGTTCGAGAAGGCGGAGGCGGCCGTCGCGCCGGTGCAGGACGTACGGGACGTGATGAACGACCCGCAGTACACGGCCCTGGACTCGATCACCACGGTCCCCGACCCGGAGCTGGGCCGGCTGCGCATGCAGAACGTGCTGTTCCGGCTCTCCGCCACGCCCGGCGCGATCCGCTGGGCGGGCCGGCCGCACGGCGCGGACACGCGGGCGATCCTCAGCGAGCTCGGCCTCACCGACCGGGAGATCGACGCGCTCGCGGCGGAGGGCGCCCTGTGAGCGCGGGCCCGGGCATCCTCCCCCTCACCTTGCTGTACGCACCCGGGGACCGCCCGGAGGTGGTCGGCAAGGCGCTGCTGTCCGGGGCCGATGTGGTGCTGGTCGACCTGGAGGACGCGGTCGCCCCGGACCGAAAGGGGTTCGCACGGGCGGCGACGGCGGAACGGCTGTCCGAACGCCCGCCGGTGCCGGTCCACGTCCGTGTGAACGCGCTGGACAGCCCGTGGGCCGAGGCGGACCTCGCGGCGCTGTCGGCCCTGCCCGGTCTGTCGGGTCTGCGCCTGCCGAAGGTGACGTCACCGTCGGACGTGGTCCGGGTTGCGGAACGGGCCACCGCCGAGGCGGGCAGGACGGTCCCCCTCTACGCCCTGCTGGAGACGGCCCTCGGCGTGGAGCGGGCGTTCGCCATCGCGTCGGCGCACCCGGCGCTGCGGGGCATCGCGCTGGGCGAGGCGGACCTGCGGGCCGATCTCGGCGTGCGGCAGGACGCGGGCCTGGACTGGCCGCGGGCCCGGGTGGTGGTGGCCGCACGGGCCGCCGCGCTGCCGCCGCCCGCCCAGTCGATCTACCCCGACACCCGGGATCTGGAGGGCCTGGCGGCCTCCTGCGCCCGCGGCCGGACCCTGGGCTTCTTGGGCCGGGCCGCGATCCACCCCCGCCAGCTCCCGGTGATCGAGCTTGCCTACGCGCCCACTACGGAGGAGATCTCACAGGCGGAGGAGGTGCTGAAGGCGGCGGCCAGGGACCCGGGCGCCCAGGCCCTCCCGGACGGGCGCTTCATCGACACGGCGGTGGTGAGGGAGGCGTACACCACGCTGTCCCTGGCCCGCCGCAGGCGCTGAGAGCCTGCCCCACACGCCGTCGGGGGGGGGGGGGGGGGGGGGGGGGGGCCCCCCCCCGGGGGTGGGAGGTGAGGAGGTGTTTTGGGGGCCGGGGCGGGTGGGCCGGGGCGCGGGGGT